>JAFAXS010000061.1 GCA_019240755.1 Vulcanimicrobiota bacterium | reverse complement strand
CTGCAACATCGTAGGCGGTGCTGTCGCGCAACTCTCGTCCGCTTTCCGAGAAAAGCCGATCGGCGAGGCCCAAAAACCGTAGTGCGCTCTCAAAATCTCGCTCCTGCGCTTTGATTGCGGCGAGGCCGTGCAGCGCGCGAGCGACATAATCTTTCGCCTGCAGCTCTTTCGCGATGCGCAAAGTGGACAAGAAGTGCTGGAGTGCCTCATCTAGGCGACCTTCGTTCAGGTCCACGGTCGCCAATCCGTGGCAGGCGACGCACTCGCCGTAGCGGTCGTGCGCCTCGCTCTTTTCGCGCAACGCGCGCTCGAAGAGTTCGCGCGACCGAACCGGATCCCGTAACCGAAGGTGCACCCATGCCATGTGCATCGCGAACTCCCCGCCGATTCGGATCTCGCCTAAATCGGCCGCTCGCCGGCGCGCATCTTCCAAGAATTCAGCGGCCCTTTCGAAGTCACCCCGCTGCCGCGCCAGCAAGCCGAGATTTCCCAGGCACAACATCGTTCCGCGCGCTTCGTCGCGCGCGCGGAAATCCTCGAGGGCGAGCCGATAGAGCTCTTCCGCTCGCTCAAGATGGCCCTGCCGATGAACGGCTTCGGCGATTCGGAAGTTTGCGTTTGCGATCGCGAGCGGATCGTCGAGCGCGCGCGCCAATCGCAGCGCCTCCTCGGAATATCGGAGAGATGGCGCTAGATCATCCTGTAGTGTTGCAAACGTGGCGGCAAGGCACAGAAGCTCCGCCCGACGGCGCCGCTTTTCGGGCGAATCGGTCGTCGGTAGAACCTTGATGACGCCGGCGATCCAGGACCGAGCCTCGATGAGAAGGCCCCGAGTGCGCCAGTAGGGTGCGAGATCGCAAACGAGCTGCGCCGCCGCATCGGGATCGTGCCCGATCTCCCACTCTAACGCAGCACGGATGTTCGCGACGTCGGCGTCTATGGCGGCGTTCGGATTCGCCCCCTTCGACTGGCCGAAGTTGGACGCGAGTCTTGAATAGTAACGCGCGTGTCGTTCGGCAGCACTTTCTGTTCGGTCGCCAAGCTGTTCCCGGGCAAACTCCCGCACGACGTGCAGAAGACGGTAGCGCGCTTCGCCGTGACGCTCGTCGCTCTGCAGCAGCGACTTATCCACCAGAGACTCTACAGCATCGTCGAGCTCGTCGGTACTGCCGGCCACGGCATGTATTGCCTCGGACGTGCATGCGCCGCGAAAGATCGATATGTCCGCCAAGGCCGCCTTCTCCCTCGGCCCGAGCATGTTGTAGCTCCAGGCGATCGTGTCCCGGACGGTACGGTGACGCACGCTCTCCGTCGCATCTTTCGTTCGCAGACCTAGGCCGGAGGTCAGCCGGCTCGCCAACTGCGACAGCGGCATCGCGGAAAGCCGAGCGCATGCGAGCTCGATAGCCAGAGGGATGCCTTCCAATCGCTCGCACAACGCCTCGACGTGCGCCCGCTGACCATTGTCGAAACGCGCCGTGGGTGCGGCTTGACGAGCGCGCTCGATGAAAAGTTGCGGCGCATCCATCGCCATCGGTCCCAACCGATAGGTCTGCTCGCCGGCGAGGTGCAGCGCCTCACGGCTCGTGGCGAGAACGCCAACCTGGGGACAACGCGACAACAACAGCCTGACGATTCGCGCGACCTCCTGCAGCACTTGCTCGCAGTTATCGAGGAACAGCAGCGTTCGCTTGCCGTGAAGCTCGGCGGCGATTGTCTTTTCGATCGGCTCGCTGCCGATCTCGTGAACGTTGATCGTGGCGGCAATCGTTTGCGCGACGAACTGCGGATTCTGCACCGCCGTCAGGTCGATGAACCAGACGCCGTCCGGATAGAGATCCATGGCTTCATCGGCTAGCTGCAGCGCGGCGCGCGTCTTTCCAATTCCGCCCGGGCCCGTGATCGTAACGAGCCTATTGCCCCGAAGCAGCTCGCCCAGCTCATCGAGCTCGTTGCGGCGGCCCACGAAGCTCGACAGTTGCGCCGGCAAGTTATTCGGCGTTCGATCGATCGCGGTCGAGGGCGGAAAGTCGAGGCGCAAGTCCGGCGCGACCACTTGAAACGTCGGCTCCGGCACGGACAAGCCGCGCAAATGGCTGAGGCCGAGCTCTCGCAGGGAGACGCCTTCGGGCATCGCATCGCGAACGAGCGCGGCGGTCGCCTGGGAAACTAGGATCTGTTGACCGTGCGCGACGGACGTCAGGCGCGCGACGCGGTTGACGACGGAGCCAAAGTAATCCTCGGCTCGTGGAGCGCACTGTCCGCTGTGAATGCCCATCCGCACGCGCAACGAACCGATCTGTGGCGGCCAGTCGCGAGCGGCGAGTGCCCGCTGGGCCTCGACGGCGCTCACCAGCGCGTCGGTGGGATTGGAAAACGCGCAGCAACATGCGTCGCCCACGTTCTTGAAGATAGCGCCGTTGTTGCGCTCTACGATGTCGCGAAGTAGTGCGTCGTGCTGCGGCAACGCGCTTTGCATTGAGTCTCGGGCGTGCTCCCAAAGAACGGTACTGCCTTCGATATCGGTGAAGAGAAATGTGACGATACCGGAGGGCAGCGGCGTGGTCATCGTCATACCACCGGCCGCGTCGGAAGAACCGCGATCGGCGGCTCTTCCAAATCGTAAAAGCGCGTGGAGAGCGGCAGCGTGGCGAGCCGTTGCGTGCTGTCGGCAACGCCTGAGGGGTCCGCATCGGGAAGGCCGCGCACGAGCTCTTCGTAGGTTGTCTGTGCAGGCAGCTCCCCAAACGGCAGGTAGCCGGTTTGATAGCCCGTGGCCCAGCGCGTAAAGGCGCCCATGATCGCGAGGTAGCGCAACCACCGGTGCGCCTTCCATCCCGGCGCGTCCGACGCGCCCGATGCGAACACGTCCACGAGCTTCGTCCCCGCTTCGAGCCCGAGCTGCGTCATCGCTTCGATGGTCGCGGTGGGCATGTTGAGGTTCAGTCCGCCCTGATCCGGCGACAGCCGGATCCCCACGATGCGGCCGGCGTTGCCGGGTAGCGTTCCGAGCGTTACGTCCTGCCAGCTGCGCGTCGCATCCAGCAGCGCGGATGCAAAGGCCAGCACGTTGCCCTGCGCGCTTCCGGAGCTCAAGCGATTCCACGGATTCACCGTCGAACGAGGAACGGCGCTCTCCATGAAGACCGATCCGGGATCGTACCGGGGACCGATACGAGGACGCGCTTGCGGCGGACCGGGCAACAGATCGATGGCGAACGTCGGCCACCGCGGCAGCGGACTGTCGAAGAAGTGAATCGGAAAGTTGCTTGAGAGACCGCCATCGGAAAACCACAACGCCTGCATCTTGGCGTTGTCGTCGAGCGCGTACAGCGGGAAGGCGCAAAACAGCACCGGAAACGACATGCTCATTCGCGTCGCAACGATGATCGGCACTCGTTCCGCTGCGGGAAAACGCCAATAGACCTTGCCGCCTTCTTGGGGCAGCGCGCACGGCGCCGCCCACGCCTTCACGTAGTTCAGAATGTCGTCCGAAAAGTATCGCTCGAGATCTTCAGGCAGAAAGTAGAGCGACGGACGCACGCGATTGTCGGCGTCGAAGTCGGTCGCGGGATCGGGCGTCGCGCCGATCTGCTCCTTGGGATCGAAGGGCAGCGCAAACGGCCGCCCCAGCGTGACGCAGGTGGTCACCATCCGGAAATCGATGCACCGCTCGCCCGGCGCGGCGGCGTGCCATGACGGCTGCGGCGCGCTCCAAAGATCGCCGAACGTCAACGGCTGGGCGCGTGGGGTACCGGCGGTTTGTGCGATGAAGGCCTCGAGCCAGTTGAAGAGTGGAGGGACGTCGCCCGCTGCGAGCTGCGTCACGTCACGGTTTGTATCGCTCGCGACGCTTCGCTCGGAGCTGTAGCCATGACACCAGCCGAATTGGTTGCCGTCGAGGACGCCGATCAGTTGATACACGACGCGAAATACGATGCCCACGAGCGCGGCGACGGTGCCGAACACGAGCGATGCCGCAAGGCAGCGCCACAGCGCTCCGGCCGGAACAGGCCACGTTACCGCCGCAAACACGCCGAAGATCACTGCTATCGTCAGCAATGGGATCCAGAAGTAGCTGAGGAGGAGCGTACCGATCAGCCGCAGCCACTTCTGCCACGTCGGCGCGGCGCCGATCGGGATCATCGCAATTCGAAACAGCGTTCGCGCCGGTGGATCGGGGCGAAACAGCGCGGGCAGTGCGCCGGGCTGCCCGAGAAACCCCGGTAGTTTCGCCAGTTGTACGTAGCCGTCGCCCGAGCCGAACCTCCGGCGGCGATACTCTGCCGCTGCGGTAATTGCGGCGGCGATCGCTCCAACGGAGGTGCCGCCGATGTTCTTGATCGCGTACGTCGTCGCGAGCTTGCAGATCGCAGTTGGATAGACGACGCCGCTGGTGATGCCGCCCTTCATCACCACGTCGCAGAGCCGGCGGATGTCCGGCGATTCGAAATCGCCTGCGGAAAACGCCATTCCAGCCATTCCGCTCATTATAGCAGGGCAATCTCAACGGCCGTATCTTCATTCCACAATCGTCCCTCGTTCGCGAGTGACGCGAGTTCTTTCTCATCGAACGCCTCGCGAAGGACCGCCTGAACCTTATCGTACTCCTGTTGTTCGGTGTGCTCGCGCAACGCCGCTAGCGCGTTCAGCCGAGCATCGGTATACGCCAGCAACCCCGCCGCACGCCGGCGATTCTCTCGTAATCGTAGCTGGTCGGCCTGCGGCTGCAAGGCCGCGATCGCGGCCAGGTGCTGCAGCGCCCAGACGACGGCGACCTCGTATTGAACGTTTCGCGCGATCTTCAGCGCCTCACAGGCGCGCCGACGCGCGTCGTCATAGCGCTGCACCGCAATGAGGTACGCGGCCAGGTTTGACATCAAATAGGGCGTTCGGCGGCTAAAGATGGCGCCGCGATCCGATGCGAGGGCCTCCTGGGCAAGTTGGATGGCGGTTTCTGCGTTGCCCTCGTGGAACTCCGCTTCGGCAAGATTGTTGGCGACGGAAGCCATCAGACGTTGTGCGCCCTCGGCCCGATATATCGCAAGCGCTTCGGCATAGAGTGCGCGCGTTCCGGAGAGGTCGCCTTGCACGTTACGAGCGAGTCCGATATTTTCGAGTGTGGCCCCGGCAAGAATGCGCGCGCCGGAAGCGCGAAACGCGCTCAGCGCTTCGCGCAACAGCGCCTCACCCTCAACGACCTTGCCGATCAAGACGAGCCCGCGGCCGGCGTGGCGTTGCGCCTGCGCGACGCCGTCGGCATCGCCCAATGCGCGATACTGCTCCAGCGCCCGTTCAGCCGCCGCATAACCGGCCTTGTGCATTCCCAACACACCGTCGAGTTGCGCTTGCGCGAGATCGAGCCGTGCGGCCACGTCACCGGGCGTCGTGCCGTCGATCGTCGTTCGGGCACGTTGAATCCAGCGCAAGCCTTCGGCCGGAGCCAGGAACGCCCACTGCCGTGCGAGTTCGCCCGCGAGGCGTTGCCCGAGTAGTAGGTCGTGGGCCGTCGTCAGCGTCCAGTCGAGCGCGGCGCGCCAGTTTTCCGACTCGGCCTCGACTTGCGCGAACCAATCCTCGTCCTGCGTCGTGTCGTAGGAGCGCTCCAATCGCCGCGCCAGATCGAGGAAGGTCTCCGCGTGGGCGCGCGCAGCTGCGGGAAGCTCACCGTGCTCACTCAGCCGTTCACGCGCGTATTGCCGCGTGGACTCCAGCATTCCGTAGCGCGGCACGTCGCCGCTCGTGCCGGCCTGCACGAGCGACTTATCGACAAGCGACGCCAAAAGCTCCATCACGCCTAACTCGTCGAGCGTATCGCCGCCGCAGACTGCGGCGGCGCTTTCGAGCGTGAAGCCACCCGCGAAAATGGCGAGCTTGCGAAAGAGCGAGCGCTCTTGGTCCGAAAGCAGATCGTAACTCCAATCGATTAACGCGCGCATCGTCTGATGCCGTGGAAGAGCGCTGCGGTCGCCCCCGGTCAGCACGCGAAAACGTTCGTCGAGCTTTTGCGCCAGCTGCCTCGGTGAGAGCACTTTGATTCGCGCGGCAGCCAGCTCGATGGCCAGCGGAATGCCATCCAATCGGCGCGAGATCTCGATGACGAACGGCGCGTTGCCGTCGTCGAGCTTGAAACAGCCATCCGTGGCCGAAGCGCGGTCGACAAAGAGCGCTACGGCACCATACGAACGCGCGGCCTGCGCCGGCACGGCCTCGCGCGGCGGCGGCACCGCCAACGATGGAAGGCGAAAGACGCGTTCCCCGCCGAGGTTCAACGCCTCGCGGCTCGTTGCGAGAACGCGCACCGCGGAGCACGCGCGCAAGATCGCTGCGACGACGGTGCGCGCCGAGTCGATCACGTGCTCGCAATTGTCGAGCACTAAGAGCAGGCGCCGAGATTTGAGATGTGCTACGAGCGTATCGGTGAGCGCCATTTTGGTCGACTCACGGACGTTCAACGCCTGCGCGATCGACCCGGCCACCATGCTCCCGTCGGCGATCGGTGCCAGCTCGATGAGCCAGACGCCGTCGGCATACGATCCGAGCAACGCCGCACCAACTTGAATCGCGCAGCGCGACTTGCCCGCGCCGCCGGCTCCAACCAGCGTTACGAGCCGATGATCGCTCAACATCGTCGTGATCTCGCGAACGTCGTCGTCGCGGCCGACGAATGAGTTCAGTTGCAACGGTAAATTGTTCGGAAGCACGTCGAGCGAGCGCAGCGGCGGGAAATCTTCGCGCAGGCCCGCCGCTAGAAGTTGGTACACCTGTTCGGCTCGGGCGAGGTCCTTCAGTTTGTGCGAGCCGAGATCGCGCAGACCGTACTCCGCGGGCATCTCGCCCCGCAGCAACTCCGCCGTCGTGCTCGAGAGAAGGATCTGTCCCCCATGAGCTATGCCCAGCAAACGTGCGACGCGGTTTACGGCCGGACCAAAGAAATCGCCGTCCCGCTCCGCGGCCGTTCCGCTGTGCAGCGCCATCCGAACGGCGGCGCCTTCGACCGCTGAGAAATCCTCGGACGCAAGCGCGTGCTGCGCCGCGACGGCCGCCGCGACGGCTGTGGACGCCGCCGGGAAGACCGCGCAAAACGCATCGCCGACGGTCTTGAAGACGTCGCCACCCTGCGCGATGATTGCCTCGCGCACGACCGCATCGTGGCAGCGGAGCACCCGAGCCATGGCCGCGGAGTCGCGCTCCCAGCGCTGGGTGCTGCCCTCGATATCGGTGAAAAGAAACGTGACGGTGCGCGTCCCTGCCATCCTGTCAGGTTTTCGCCGCGAGGCGGTACGATGCCAGGCGTCTGGCACAGGGCGGTAGCAAAATAGGTCCATGCATCGGCTTGAAGGGCGGTTCATCTACTCCGCCAGCGATCTGAACGACTATCTGGGGTGCAAGCGCCTGACGGAACTCGATGCGCTGGTGGCTGCGGGGAAGCTCGCGCGGCCCGATGCCGAGGATCCGCAGGCCGAGCTGGTCCGGCGCAAAGGCGAGGAGCACGAACAATCCTATTTGGCGAGGGAGATCGAGCGGCACGGCAGCGAGGTCGTCAAGTTCGCCCGTTGCGACGCCAGCGTCGAGCGTTACTATGAGGCGGAACGAGAGACCCTCGAAGCGATGCGCCGCGGCGCGCCTATCATTTATCAGGCCACGTTTTTCGACGGCCAATTCCTTGGGCGCGCCGACTTTTTGCGGCGCGTCGACGGCGTTCCATCGAACCTGGGCGACTACAGTTACGAGGTAATCGATACGAAGCTCGGTCTCTCCGCGAGGCCGTACTATTTAGTCCAGCTGTGCAATTATAGCGAGCACCTCGAGCGGTTGCAGGGCTGCGCGCCAAAGTTTGGCCACGTCGTATTCGGCAACGGCAACGAGCAGGCGTTCTATCTCAACGACTACCTCGCATACTATCGCCATCTCAAGCGAACGTTCTTGGAGTTCGTCAACGATCCGGCGTTTGCGGAAATGGACGAACCACGGGCCTACCCGCTGAAGGTCAAGCACTGCGGGATTTGCGCCTGGAACGATCGCTGCATCCAAAAACGCAACGACGACGACCACTTGAGCCTCGTCGCATGGATCCGGCGCGACCAAATTCAAAAACTCGAGACTGCGGGCGTCGCTCGGGTCGCCGACCTCGCCGTGGCGGGCGACGATCGGCGGCCCAACGGGATGAGTCCCGAGATCTTTACGAAGTTGCGCCGGCAGGCAGACCTGCAAGTGCGCGGCCGCACGACGGGCGAAGCGATTTACGAGCTGCTCAAACACGAGCCGCCGCTCGGCTTCGCGCTCTTACCGAGGCCGACGCCGGGCGACGTCTTCTTCGACATGGAAGGCGACCCGCTCTACGAGCCGGGCAAAGGCTTGGAGTATCTCTTCGGCTGTTGGACCGCAGACGACGAGCCACAGTTCCGCGCCTTTTGGGGCACCGACCGCGCCGGCGAACGCCGCGCGTTCGAAGAGTTCATAGATTTTATCGTCGCCCGGCGGCGACGGTATCCCGGCATGCACGTCTATCACTACGCCAACTACGAAAAGGCGGCGCTGCGACGCCTCGCGCAAGAACACTGCACGCGCGAGGACGAGGTGGACGACCTCCTGCGCGGAGAGGTCCTGGTCGATCTGTTCGCGGTCGTTCGACAGGCGGTCGCGATCTCGGAAGACGGCTACGGCCTGAAGAAACTCGAGCGCTTCTACGACCTCAAACGCGAAACCGACGTGAAAAAGGGCGACGAGTCCATCGTCATGTTCGAGCGGTGGCTGGTCGCGAGCGATCCTGCGATTCTCCGCGACATAGAAGCGTACAATCGAGACGATTGCCGCTCGACGCAGTTGCTGCGGGATTGGCTGCTCAACCGCCGCGACGAGGCGATCGCGAAGTTCGGCATCGAGTTACCGCTCCGCCCCGTCAAACAGCCGGACGAGCCGTGCCATGCCGCTTTCGAGCCGACATGTAAGAAATGCGTCGACCATGCGAACGAGGAACGCGAAGAGGAGCGCCGGACGGACTTAGAGCGAACGCTGCTGGCGCATGTCCTTTCGCCGCAAAACGACGAAGAGTACGGGCTGATGCGCCCAGATAAGCGCACCCACTACCTGCTCGGTAATCTGCTGGCATACCACCGCCGCGAAGAGAAGCCCGCGTGGTGGGAGTACTACGACCGCTGCGAAAACGTCGACAACCTGATCGAGTTTGACAAACATGCGATCGGAGGCCTGAGACTTCGCGACGACATCGCCGTCGAGATCCTCAATCGCAGTAAGGTATACACGTACGCTTTCCCCGACCAGCTCTATAAATTAGGCGCGGGCGATGAGGTACACAATCCGCGCACCACGAGGGGCGCCGGCACCATTCTCGATATCAACGACGACGAGAACCTGCTGCGTCTCAGGACGACGGCCAAGCCCGAGACCGCCCGCGAAATCACCGAACTAATTCCCGGCGGGCCACCTTCGACGAAACCGCAACGGCGCGCGCTGCGCCGTTTGGCGGAATCCTTTCTTGCGGGCAACCTGCAAACTGAGTATGCGGCGAGTTTCGATTTGCTTTCAAACCGGAACCCTCGAGTCGCGGGTCGCACCGCGCTTCAACCCGAGGTCGTCAACGCGGAATCCGTTTCTGCGGTCGTGCAATGTTTGGACAACAGCTACCTCTTCATCCAAGGTCCGCCGGGAAGCGGGAAGAGCACGATCGGATCCCAGGTGATCTGCGATCTGCTCGAGGCCGGCAAACGGGTGGCGGTGACGAGCACGAGCCATAAGGCGATCCACAATCTGCTGCACAAGGTCGAGGATTGCATCGTCAAGCGCGGCAGAACATTCCGGGGGCGCTACAAACACACCGGAAACGGCTCGGAATACAAGTCGGAGCTACCGGCTACGCTCATCGAATCGAGCAGCCGCAACGAAGACTTCGACTCCGAAGACTACGATCTCGCCGGAGGCACCGCGTGGCTTTTCGCCCGGGAAGAGCTCGCAAATAAGTTCGACTACATCTTCATCGACGAAGCCGGCCAGGTGTCATTGGCCGATGCGTTGGCGGTGTCGCAGTGTGCCCGCAACGTCGTGCTGCTCGGCGATCCGTCGCAGTTGGCTCAGGTCAGCCAAGGCCGCCAGCCGCTTCACGTAGGCGACTCCGTGTTGCAGCACTTGCTCAGGCAGAACAAGACGGTGCCGGAGGATCGCGGCATTTTCCTCGATCGAACGTACCGCATGCAGCCGGAGATCTGTGCGTTTATCTCGGAGGCGATGTACGACGATCGCTTGGAACCGGCGGAGAACGCCAAAGACCATCACGTCATGGCGAATGGCCAACGGCTTGCCGGGCTGTACTTCGCTCCGTTGCCGCACGAGGGCAACAGCTCGAGCTCACCGGAGGAAGCCGACGAAATCCTCCGCCAAATCGTGATGCTGCGCGAGCACGGGACCGTGACCGATCGCGACATCATCGTCGTAACGCCCTACAACGCGCAGCGGCGGCTGATCACGCAGCGGCTGCGCAACGCCGGTCTCGACGTGCGCGTCGGCACGGTCGACAAGTTCCAGGGGCAAGAGGCGGCCGTCGTTTTCTACTCGATGGCAACCTCGAGCGGCGAAGACGTGCCGCGCGACCTTCACTTTCTCTTCGAGCGCAACCGGTTCAACGTCGCGATCTCGCGGGCGCAAGCCATGAGTGTCTTGGTGTGCAGCCCGCGTCTGCTCGACGTCTCGTGCCGCACGCCCGAGCAGATGGCGCTCGTGAACCTGCTCTGCGCCTTCGCCGAAGGGGCCAAGCCGATGGCTTATGCCGCCGAGCACGCCTTAACGGCGTGCGGCTGAACGGACGGCTCCCAAAACCGCTTCGTCCAGCAGTCGCCCAACAGCGAACAGTAGCAGAGCTTCAGATCGATCCGCCGCGCGTCGGCGAGGACTCGGCGGGTAAAAAATTTGCCTTCAACCCGCAGCAGCTCGAGTTTTTGCCCCGCGGAGATAACGTCGCCGGGAAAGATCGTGCTCGCCGTCATGCTCGAGTTGCCGTGAACGTGCGCCTTCGCGGCGTCTTCGTCGGCTTTCGCCTCCATTCGTTCGGACTGGATCGCCCCCGCGATGGCCGGCTGGGAGTTCGCTCCGGGCGGGCGTTGGATGACTCTTCCATCCCGCGTGATGACTGCGCTGAAGATCAAGGCCGGCCCGATGCCCGCGTTGTCGATGTCGACCTCGAAGTACCTGTCGGTCGAGGACGACGTGACGAACGTGAGGTACGGCCACACCGTCGCGCTGAACTGCTTGCGGATTACGTACGTTTGATACGCCGACGACCCCGCCGCGATGCCACTGATGAGCAGCGCGAGCAGCGCAATCCATAAATCGAAGCGGAAGCGTTTATCGTCCATGCGGCGGCGCTACTTGCCGGAACCGCCGACAGCCACGCTAATCACGCCGTTGTTGTACGGTACCGCGTACGTGCGCGCGGGCGCCGTCGCGCCCGGCGGGAAGGCGATGACGTTGCCTTCGTTCTGTTCGAACTCGTAGTTGCCCGCGAAGAGCGTGCCGTCGGGGCCGTAGGCTAAGCCGTCGGCGGCGACCACGCCTTGGGTGAGTTTGTGCGCCGGCTTGCCACGTTCCCGAGGCCAGAAGTCGATCGTCGAGTTCACCGATGCGACCAGCTCGTTATTCGAGTCGAAGGCCACCGCGCCGACCCAACGGTTGTACGGCACGTGCCGAAACGGCACGACGTGACCGGTGGTCGCGCCTGCCGCAAACTTCACGACATTCCACGCATAGCCGCCGGTGTTGTTTCCCACGAACACGTTCTCACGCGCGTCGAGCGCGACGCCGACAGCAATATTGATCGGCATCTGCAAATACTTTGACGGCTGAGTGCCGCCCGCCGGAAAGACCGCCACGTACCCGTTGAGCGACCCCTGGTTTTTCCCCGTGTCGGGATGGCCGTGCCGGCGCGCAAAGACGTAGCAGCTGATCGAGGGCGCCATTCCGCACACGTTGGAGACATACATGTTTCCCACGGCGTCGAATGCGCCGCCCGACGGACCGTCGAGACCCGCGGTATAGGTGCGCAGCAGCCTGCCAAGCTTCGGGGTGTAGACGTTGACGTAGCCGCGCCCGTTGTTGCCGGCATTGACGACCGCGACGTAGACGTTCCCTTTGCGATCGGTCCAGACGCCGTTCGGATAGCCGGGACTGATGGCCAGCGATCCGAGCGCCGACGTGTCGCTGCCGTACGCCTGATAGTAGTAGACCGTGCCCGAGCCGGTGTTCCAATCGAGCGTTGTCGCGTAGAGCAGTTCTCCGGCCTTTCTCGCCGCGGAAGATTGCGGCGCGGCGCCTTGGGAGGGAAGAAGCTGCGTCTGCGGCGCCGGACCGCTCGAGCACGCGTTCAAGAGCGAGAGCGCACACGCCGGTCCGAGAACAAGGAAAATCGGACGCGCGTTGAGATTCATATACCTTCTCCTTCTTACGCTAAATCGGAGGTTTGCTTGCCAATGTCTTTTCGCCTTGCGCGGCTCGTGCCGCTTGGTGCTTGCGCGGCGCTCGCAGCCTGTTCGGCGAGCGGTACGAGCGTGGCGCCATCGAGCTTCAATGACGTTCAAACGTCCGTAACCGCGTCGGGCGAGCACGTGATTCGCATCGGTTCGCGTGAGATTCGCTTCGGCGGCCCGAATCATCGCGCGGCCGCACGCCGGAGTTGGATCGTGCCCGGCGCCGCGAAGGACGGACGCGCGCTGCTCTACGGCAGTTCGTACGATGGCGGCTTCATCAACATCTATCACGAGCACGGGACCAATCAGGCCCCGATCGGGCAACTAACGAACGGTCTCGTGAGCCCCCAAGGAATTATAGTAGATAAGTACCATCAGGTCTGGGTCGCCAACACGAACGCGTTCACGATTCTCGGATTCCAGCGCGGCGCGACTACCGCGTTCACGACGCTCAACGATCCGGGGTACTTTCCCGTCTCGATCGCGGTGGACGGCAACGGCACCGTCTACGCCGCCAACGCGCAAGGCCAGAGCGGCCAGTCCGGCAACGTCACGTACTGGACCAAAGGCAGCACGAGCCCCAGCGGCACGCTGACGTACTCGAACTTCCAAGTCGTGCTCGGCATCGGCGTGGATGCGAGCAACAACGTCTACGTGTCGTACGTTCCGAAGAGCGGACCGCCCGCGGTCGTGGAGTTTCCGGCCGGGTCGCAAACGGGTCAGGTGCTTCCGATGAGCAACGTTACGATCAGCGACATCACGTTCGACAAGCAAGCCAATCTCGTGATGGAAGACGGGTCGGGCGGTCTCGGCATCTGGGCGCCTCCGTACAGCGGGCCGCCGAGTCGAACGCTTTCAGCCTTCGGGAACGAACCGACGCTCGGCAGACACGAACACAAGGTGTGGATTGCTTATGCCAACTTCTCGAACCCCATGATCGAAGGCTACGACTACATCACCGGCGCGCAGATCGACGTGATCACCAGCGGCTGGACGCAGAACAGCGCGATCCCATACGGCGTCGCAGTCGACCCTCCGGCGAGGCTCTAGGCAAGCGCGTCGGGCGGCGCGCCGTGTCGAAATTGGCGGGCTTCGCTCGACGCACAAGCAGAAAGGAGAATAGCCTAATGAGATTCGTGGTCCTGGTCAAGGCAACGACGGAGAGTGAGTCAGGCGCGCTCCCGACGCGCGAGATCCTGGAGCCGATGGGCAAGTTCAACGAGCAGCTGATCAAAGACGGGATAATGCTGGCCGGCGACGGTTTGCATCCATCGTCAAAGGGCGTTCGCTTGCGTTTCGATGGCGGTCGCACGACCGTCATCGACGGCCCGTTCGCCGAAACGAAAGAACTGGTCGCCGGCTTCTGGATCGTCCAGGGAAAATCAAAGGAAGAGATCGTCGAGCGGTTTACCCACGCACCCTTCGACCGCGGAGAGGTCATCGAGATCCGACAGCTTCACGAAGCCGAGGATTTTGGCGACGAGCTGCCGTCCGAAATGCGAGATCAAGAACAGCGCCTACGGAGCCAGTCGCGATGAGATTTGTCTCAATCGTAACGTTCAGCCGTAACGGCGAGCACCCCCACGAAAGCCCTGAAACGGCGCAGCGGATGGAGAAACTGGTCAAGACACTGCACGCGCAGGGCGTCCTCGTTGATACGGGCGGCCGCGACAACGCGATGATGGAGCTTTCGGTGACGCGCAAGAGCGGTCGAAACATCGTGACCGACGGCCCATTTGCCGAATCGAAAGAGGCGGTCGGCGGATACGCCGTGCTCGAAGTCAAAGATCGCGATCAGGCGATCGCGGTGACGAATCGGTTCTTGGACACGCTTGGTGCCGACGCAACCTGCTACTTGCACGAGGTCTTCCCGGCACCCGAGTTGTGATGTCACCCTGAGCCAAGCGATGAACCATGATATCAATCAAAGCCTCGGGGCGATCTGGCGAATCGAATCACCGAAACTGATCGCGCGTTTGTCGAGGATCACGCGCGATGTCGGGCGCGCCGAGGACCTGGCGCAGGATGCCTTCGTTGCGGCGCTCGCTCAGTGGCCCGACGAAGGCATCCCTCGTAATCCAGGTGCGTGGCTGATGACCACCGCCAAACGCAAGGCCATCGATCAAATCCGCCGGGACGAAACGCTCCATCGAAAGTCCGAACAGCTCGCCGCGCAAGTGGCGGCACTCGAGTCGCTGAGCGACTTTGCCGAAGCCTACGAGGAGATCGACGACGACATGCTTCGTCTGATCTTCGTTGCGTGCCATCCACTAGTATCGAGAGACGCCCACGTCGCGCTGACGCTCAAACTGGTCGCGGGTCTCACGACCGCTGAGATTGCGCAAGCCTTTCTGACGTCGGAAGCCACAATCGCTCAGCGCATCGTTCGAGCTAAGCGCAGTCTATCTGAGGCGTGCGTTCCGTTTGAAGTCCCGAGCGGCCGCGAGCGGCAGCAACGCCTTGCCTCCGTGCTCGAAACGATCTACCTGATCTTCAATGAAGGCTACGCCGCTACGGCGGGCGACGACGTGCTGCGACCGGAACTCGTTGACGATGCTCTACGCCTCGGACGCATGTTGGCCCAACTAATGCCCCACGAGAGCGAGGTTCACGGTCTTGTCGCGCTGATGGAACTCCAGGCCTCGCGCATGCGCGCTCGCGTCGACACGTCGGGGGAGACGATTCTTCTGCTCGATCAGGATCGCACCAAGTGGAACCGCCTGCTCATCAACCGCGGACTGGCCGCGCTCGCTCGAGCCGCAACGCCCGGCGTTTACACGTTACAGGCCGAAATCGCGGCATGCCACGCGCGCGCCGCAACGCCCGGACAAACGGATTGGGGACGCATCGCCGCGTTGTACGGCGAACTCACGCGTGTTCAACCATCACCGGTGATCGAACTGAACCGAGCCGTTGCCGTAGCGATGGCGCACGGCCCGCAAGCCGGCCTCGACATCGCGGACCGCCTGCTGGACGAACCGGCGCTGCGTTCGTACCATCTTCTGCCGAGCGTTCGCGCCGATCTGCTGTCCAAACTCGGTCGCTCCGGCGAAGCGCGCGCCGAGCTCAAGCGCGCCGCCCGGCTGGCGCGCAACAAGCGCGATCAGAACGTGTTGCTCAAACGACTCTCTCACTTGTAGAGGGCTTACCGTTCGACGAGCTTCATCATTTCCGGCGTGTAGCGCTCGCCGCGCGTCTGTTGGTGAAGTCGTTCGAGCGCGCTGAGTTGCTCCGGCGTCAGTTGTATTTCGAGTGCGCCGATATTCTCTTCGAGGTAGCGCACGCGCTTCGTCCCCGGAATCGGCACGACATCGCTCCCTCGAGACAGAACCCACGCCAAGGCGACCTGCGCGGGCGTAGCGCTGCATTCTTGCGCGACTCTCCGTACAACGTCCACGATTCGTTGGTTCTTTTCGGCGTTCTCCGCCGAAAACCGCGGGTGGTTCTTGCGAGCATCGTTGTCGCCGAGCGCGTTGACGTTAATCGTGCCGGTAAGGAAGCCCCGACCGAGCGGACTGTAGGGAACGAAGCCGATCCCGAGTTCGCGGACGGCCGGAAGTATGTTCTTTTCGACCTGCCGTTCCCACAGCGAGTACTCGCTTTGCAGCGCGCTGATCGGGTGGACGGCGTTCGCGCGCCGCAGCGTCTCCGCCGATACCTCCGAAAGCCCCAAGAAGCGCACCTTGCCTT
This sequence comes from Vulcanimicrobiota bacterium, assembly GCA_019240755.1. Taxonomy (GTDB): domain Bacteria; phylum Vulcanimicrobiota; class Vulcanimicrobiia; order Vulcanimicrobiales; family Vulcanimicrobiaceae; genus Cybelea. Next base: position 5,489 of record JAFAXS010000061.1, on the reverse strand, counting down.
CCCGCACGAGCTCTTTCATCGCGCCGATCGTCTCTTCGATGGGAACCGCTGGGTCGCGACGATGCTGATAGTACAGGTCGATCGTGTCGATCCCAAGCCGCTCCAACGACTCGTGCGCGACGCGGCGCACGTTCTCCGGTGTTCCGTTCACGCCGTGGACGCCGTCGTCGCCGAAGCGAAAGCCGAACTTCGTCGCCACGACGACGCCTTCGCGACGCCCCTGCAAGGCGCGTCCGACGAGCCGCTCGTTGGTGTACGGCCCGTAGACTTCCGCCGTATCGAGGAAGTTCACGCCCAGCTCGAGCGCCCGATGAATCGTCGCGATTGCCTCCGATTCGTTGGCGGTGCCGTAGGCATAGGTCATTCCCATGCATCCAAGGCCCATCGCCGAAACGCTCAGTCCCTGACTACCGAGTTTTCGCTGTTCCATAGATGCTCCAAGACGCGCGCGCGGCGACGTCGGTTGCGGTTTGCGTGTCAGCCTGAGTTTGATTCAGCAATGAGCGACGCATAGACGCGGCTCGCGTCGGTCGGCTGCCGCTTCAGCTGCGGATCCGTATCGAGATCGATGTGAAAGAGCCCGAAATCGCTGCCTTGGTCGAAGCGCAAGCCCCACTCGCGGTTCGAGGTGATGCTCCAGCAGAGATACGCTTCGACGGGCGCACCGCGTTCGACGGCCTTGCGCACCTCTTTGATGTGCGCTTTCAAATAGTCGGCGCGGTCAACGCCCGATGCGTTTCCGACGCATCCGTTCTCGATGACGATGATCGGCTTCCCCGGAAACTCGCGTGCGGCTTCGTTGAGAATAGTGCTCAGTGCTCCGGGCCAAACGGGCGCATGCGCGTACTGAAAGTCCGCGGCGGCACTAAGCCGATGCAACTCTCCCGGCCAGAAGGACGGCACACCCCAATAGTAATCGAGGCCGACGAAGTCGAGCGTTCCGACGCATTCGCGCGGACAGAGAAAGTCCGGCAACTTCCCCGCCATGCCGAGATTCCACCAGTTCGTGCCGAGCAGCGTTCCGAAGATGCCGATGCTTTTGCGCAACGAAAAGAACGCGTGCAGCCACGAACGCGTAGCGGTCAGCCGGCGGGCGCCTTGAACTTCGACGAATTCAACGCGCCCTTCATCGCCGAAAATTAGCTGCGCAATGCGGCGCGCAATCTCCGGCTCCAATCCTTCATACCTCTCGTCATCGCGCGCACAAAGCCCGCTCACGCCGGGATGAACGCCCACGCGTAACTTGCCGCGCTTGCGGATGCGCTCGATCGATCGGTCCATTTGCGGAACGTCGCGTTTGCCGTCAGCCTGCGCTGCGTCCTCACGTCCGATGTCCGCGATTGTCTTACGATTGTAGGCGTTCGGTATTTCCGGATGTTCCGCGCGCAGGTCGCGAATCGCTCGGTCCACGATATTCAAGAGTGTCCGGCTACCGAGCGCGAGCGCGACGGCAAAATACTGCTCGGAGCGGGGCAGCAGGGTGAGCGCGAGTCGATCGGTCGCGTACGGTTGCAGCGTCACGTCGTCGTCAAACGCGGCGTCGGCGTCGCCGCGCCGCACCGCTTCCAGCGCTTCGCCCGGCGTTTGCGCGTAGACGAGCGTCGCGGCCGGCAGCCAGCCGCCGACGATCCGTGCCGGCAACGTGTCGGCGACGACGGCCACCCGCCCTCGCCACGTTTGTAAATCCGGTGGAAGCGCCAACGAATGAGCGTGCAATAGCGCGACGTGCGCGCAGTAGTACGGCTCCGAGAAAAACGCATGTTGCGACCGGTCGTCGGTGATCGTGATCTGCGCGATCGAACAATCGACCCTCCCGCCTTCGAGGAACGCCGATTGTGCAATTCGCGAGGCCTGTCGCTTCGCCGCCTCCGGGGATTGCAGGTGCGTGGCGTTTCGATCGACCCAGCGCTGCAGCCACTGCGGTAAGCCGAGCACGAGCGGATTCGTGCCGGCGCGCGCCGTCGGATGGATTTTTTGAATCGCTTCGCGGGATTTCGCGTGCGCGCGAAAGAGATTCGGGATGAGCGTGAGGACGTCGTCCATCTGCGCGTCCCCGCTCTCGTACGGCGGCTGGCCCGGCGGCATCGCGTAGGCGCGCATCCAAAAGCCTTTGATCCACCCGTACACGAGCTGATTCGGCTCGTTGAGCGTAACGTAGTCGCCGATCAGATCGCCCAAGCGCTTCGTCACTTCGGCAGCAAACCTCGCAACGCGATCGGGGAATCCGGGGTCGAGCGGTCCCGCACCGGCGCCGGCGGCCTGAACGTGGAGCGGCCACGTGTTGTGCACCAGCGTCACTAACGCCGACATGCCAGCGTCGCGGATCGCCTGCAACACGTCGCGATAGTGCGCGAACGCTTCGTCGCTCCACACGTCCGGCTGCGGCTCGAGGCGCGCCCACGAAAGCGACAGCCGGAAAACGGTGCAGCCTAAACCGCGTGCAAGTTCGATATCCTCACGGTAACGATTCCAAAAATCAGTCGCCATGCCGCGTGGAACGAGCCCGCGCACGCGTTCCCAGACGTCGCGAATGTCGTCGTTGCCGGCGTACGCCTCGCATTGATGGTCGGCGGTCGCCACGCCGAACCGAAGCGGCTGGGTCACATCAGCGCTCTACACCGGGACGATTTCGATCATCCCGAGGAGCATTTCGACGTCCCGCGGATTTCGCGTATACAGTGGCAACCGCGCATTGAGTGCTATTGAGGCGATCATCAGATCTAAAACGCGGGGTCCGCGAGGTTTTCGGCCCGCCGCGGCGACCTCGGCATAGATTCGGCCGTACGCACGAGCCGCTCCGTCGTCGAAAGGCAGCGGCGCGAAGGCTGCCTCGGCGCGTTGTAGGCGATCCTGTCGTCGAGCGCGCTCGCGGGAGTTGTCGGCCGCGGGGGGCCCGGCCGCAAGTTCCGCCATCGTGATGGCCGTTATCAGTGGCTCCTCTGGCAGCGCGGCCTCGGCTATCTCGTCGATATCTACTACGACCGACGTGTCGAGAATGGCGCGTCGGTGCTTAGCCACGCGGCGTTGGGTCGGAATTCGCGAAGGAATCTAAATCCTTGCGTAAGCGCTTGTAATTCACGCGTGGCGCGCCGCGAAAAATTTCAAGAACCGTTGCGAGGCGGGCCCCCGCGCGCTGACGCAGCGGGATGAGCTCGCCAACGGCCGCGCCGTTGCTGGTCACGACAAAACTTTCGCCTGCCTCAAGCGCTCGCATGATCCGTCCGCTTTGATTGCGGAGCTCGCGCTGAGAGATTTCTCTCATGCGCATATTGTAGCACAAAGTGCTACAGTCAGCAAGCCGCGACGATTTTTCGCTGGGTCGTCGAATCGTGACGTCGCGGTATGGCAAGCGACGGTTTCATTTGGGGGGCGCTCTTCTTGCTGGGCTGCTACCACGGCATCAATCCCGGCATGGGATGGCTCTTCGCGGTTTCTCTCGGATTTCAAGAACGCCGCGTCGGCGCAGTGCTGCGCGCGATCGTACCGCTGGCGCTCGGACACATCGTTTCGATCGCGCTGATCGTCGCGCTCGCAACGGTCGCCGCGGTCGCGTTGCCGCATCGTGCCGTGCACGTGGCCTCCGCCGGGATCCTTCTCGCCTTCGGCATTTACCGGCTCGTGCGAACGCGCCATTTCAAGTGGGTCGGCATGCGCGTCGGATTCGGCGGACTGCTGCTGTGGGGATTTCTGATGTCGACGGCCCACGGCGCCGGCTTGATGCTGTTGCCGTTCGTTACTGCAACGCACGCCGCCGCGTCGCCGGCAATGGCGATGCCGATGCCGACGCCGGCGCACCCGGCCTTGGCCATAGGAATGCTGATGGTGGCCGTACACACGTTGGGATACCTCGCTACGATGACGGCCGTCGCGCTTGCCGTCTACCTGAAGATCGGCGTTGCGTTTTTAAGAACCGCCTGGCTGAACGTCGACCTCATCTGGGGGATTGCGCTCATAGTTACCGGCCTTATCGCCCTCATCGCCTGAGTTCGACGGCGGCGCCAGGAAAATAGGGAGCACGGAGCGCAACGGCTTTCTTCCGCGCCCGGGAGTGCCCAAGAAAGGTTGTGACGAACATGCAACTGCTCAAGCCCGACCCGACATTTTACGCGTCGGCCAAAGACGCCATCAAGGCGCCTCCCGAAACCCTCGCCTACGTTGCGCTGCTGAGCGCGAGCGGTAACGGCGTGGCCGACCGGCTCGCCGTCGTGGATACCGACACATCGTCGTCAAACTACGCCACAGAGATCGGCGGCGTGGACCTGCCAAACACCGGCGACGAACTACATCACTTCGGCTGGAACGCCTGCAGTGCGGCGCTCTGCCCGTTCGCTCCGCATCCGCACGTCGAACGGCGCTATCTCATCGTACCGGGGCTGCGCTCGTCGCGCATTCACCTCATCGATACGAAGCCGAATCCGGCGCAGCCGCGCATCGTGCGCGTTATCGAGCCCGAGGAGATCATCAAGAAGACCGGCTACACGCGGCCGCACACCGTGCACTGCGGCCCCGACGCGATTTACGTGAGCGCGCTCGGCAACGCCGACGGCGACGGCCCCGGCGGAATCTTCACGATGGACTGCGATACGTTCGACGTAATCGGCCCGTGGGAGGCAGATCGTGGGCCGCAGTACTTTGCATACGATTTTTGGTGGCATCTGACGCACGACGTGATGATCACGAGCGAATGGGGAACGCCCAAAATGATCGAAGGCGGCGTGAATCCCGAACTGCTGCTCGGCGGCAAGTACGGCCACCACCTGCACTTTTGGGATTTACGCAAACGCCGGAACGTGGAAAGCAAGGACCTGGGCGCCGAACAGCAGATGGTGCTGGAGTTGCGACCGTCGCACGATCCCGCGAACACGTATGGTTTCGTCGGCGTCGTCCTGTCGCTGAAAGATCTGTCGAGCTCGATTTGGCTGTGGCATCGCACGAACGGCTCGTGGGACGTGACGAAGGTCATCGAGATTCCCGCCGAACCGGCCGATCCCGAACAACTTCCCGACTTGCTCAAAGGCTTTTCTGCCGTGCCGCCGCTGCTCAGCGATATCGACCTCTCGCTCGACGATAAGTATCTGTACGCGTCCTGCTGGGGAACCGGCGAGATGCGTCAGTACGACGTCAGCGATCCGTTTAATCCCAAGCTCGTCGGTTCGGTGCGCATCGGCGGCATCGCGAAGCGCACGCCGCACCCCGCCAATCCGTCGAAGCCGCTCGCGGGCGGACCGCAGATGGTGGAGATCAGCCGCGACGGCAAGCGCGTGTACTTTACGAACTCGCTGTACCGCGCGTGGGACGATCAGTTCTATCCCAGCGGCGTCGGCGGTTGGATGGTCAAGTTGGACGTCGCCGGCGACGGTGCGATAGCGTTCGATGAGAAGTTCTTCGCGGAGTTTGACCCGTCGCGTCGCGTTCATCAGGTGCGCCTGCAGGGCGGCGACGCCTCGTCCGACTCCTACTGCTACTCGTAGCTCGCAGTGTGACGGGCG
>JAFAXS010000039.1 GCA_019240755.1 Vulcanimicrobiota bacterium | reverse complement strand
TCAACGCCTCGCTGCTCTCTTGGCGCATCCGCACCGAAGAACGCACACTCCTATCGAGGCGCAATTTGTCATCCTGACGTTTCTTCGTGCCGGCGCGAAGCGCAGTCCTGAGCGAGGGGCCTTCGCACCGCCGAAGGGTCAGGACGTGGCTGAGTAGTCCTCGGTTTGGTCTTTCGTTGGGATGCGGCGAGCGACGCCTTCTTCTACCGCCTTTGCGCCGACGGCTTTCGCGACCGCGTCAACGACGCGCGCGTCGAAAACGCTGGGAATCACGTATTCGGCGCTGCGCTCCTCTTCCGTGACGATCGCCGCGATGGCGTAGGCCGCGGCAAGCTTCATGCCCTCGGTGATGCGCCGGGCGCGGACGTCCAGCGCGCCGCGGAAGATCCCAGGAAACGAGAGTAGGTTGTTGACTTGATTCGGAAAGTCGGAGCGCCCGGTCGCAATAACGGCGGCATACGGGGCCGCGATGTCCGGCATGATCTCCGGCGTCGGATTCGCCATCGCGAAGACGATCGGGTCGCTCGCCATTCCCGCGATGAACTCCGGTTGTAAGATGCCGGGCGCGGAGACGCCGATGAAGACGTCAACGCCGTCGAGCACCTCGCTGAGCGAGCCGCGCCGGTTCTCGCGATTGCAGTTCTGCGCGAGCCACCGCCAGTGCGGATTCTCGTAGCGATCGGTGCGGTTGAGTGCGCCCCCGCGATCCACTGGGATCACGTCCCGCACGCCGGCGCCGAGCAGCATTTTGATCGTCGCCGTTCCGGCGGCGCCGCTGCCCGAGACGACGACCTGCAGATCCTCCAAACGCTTCCCAACCACGCGCGCCGCGTTGATCAGCGCTGCTAAGATCACGACGGCGGTGCCGTGCTGGTCGTCGTGCATCACGGGAATGTCGAGCGCTTCGATCAGCCGATCCTCGACCTCGAAGCACCGCGGCGCGCTGATATCTTCCAAGTTGACGCCGCCGAAAACGGGAGAAATGCGGACGACCGTTTCCACGATCTCGTCGACGTCCTTGGTGTCCAAACAAATGGGGAAAGCATCGATGTCGGCAAACTGCTTGAAGAGCATCGCCTTGCCTTCCATCACCGGCAACGCGCCGAGCGGCCCGATGTCGCCGAGTCCCAGGACGGCGCTGCCGTCGGTTACGACCGCAACGGTGTTGCGCTTGACCGTCAGCTGAAACGCCTTGCTGGGATCGGCGGCGATGGCCATGGAGACGCGCGCGACGCCGGGTGTGTACACCGTCGACAGGTCTTGCCGGTTCTTGATCGCGACCTTCGGATCCACACGAATCTTGCCGCCGACGTGCGCCAGAAAGGTCGAGTCGTTGACGAAAATTACGCGCGCCCCATCGATGGACTCGACGGCGCGCCGCACGTCGTTCGCCACGGATTCCGAGGCGACGCCGATCGTCACGTCCCGGATCACGCGCCCTTTAGCGACGGAATGCATGTCGACCGCACCGATCGCGCCCCCGGCATCGCCGATGACGTTGGCGAGCATGCCGAAGGCGCCGGACTCGTTCGGCATCTCGATGCGCAAGATCAGCGTCAGGCTGATTGCCGGCTGAGCGATCGTCGCCATTTCGAGCTAGTTTCCGCTGACGGTCATTTCGGCGACCCGAAACGACGGTGAGACCACCGCGCCGTCAAAGCGCAGATCGTCGGCGACGGCGTCAATGCCGGCCAGCATCTCGGGATAGCGCGCTGCAATAGTAAACTCATCGATCGGATATGCCGCCTCTCCCCCTTCGATGAAGAACCCGCGAGCCCCCCGGCTGTACGTGCCCGAGGCGTGTTCGGTGGCGAAGCCGATCGTGTCGAGCACCAAGACGCCGCATTGCGTTCGCGCGATTAGTTGCTCGAGCGTCTCCGCACCAGGTTCCAAGTAAAAGTTCGTCGGGCCGATGCCCGTACCCGTAGAGTTGCCCGTGCTCTCGGCGCCGAGCTTGCGCGCATAATAGGTGTCGTAGAGATACGTCCGCAGAACGCCGCGCTCGAAGACGCTCGTGCGGCGCGTCGCCACGCCTTCGCCGTCGAACGGCGCGCTGCCAAGCCGGCCCGGCAACCGTCCGTCGTCGAGGATGGTTACGAGGTCGCTCCCGACGCGGTGTCCGATCTGAGCGGCCAACCACGAGTTGCCTAAGGCAACGTTGGCGGCCGACGCCGCCGCGAACAGATCTTCGAGCACGCTTGCGGCCACGTCGCGCTCGAAAATCACGGGAACGCGCATCGTCGAAGGCTTGCGCGCGCCGAAGAGCTCCACGGCTCGGCGCACGGCGTGCGACGCCACGGCTTCTGGCGACTCCAGGTCCGCAAGGTGGCGTCCGGCGGTGCCGTAGTGACCGACGCGCTTGACGCTGCCGTCGAGCGCAACCGGTGCGGAAGATCGCATGACGCGCGTCCACGTGTAGGACGAAGAGAATCCGTTCGAGTTTGCGAGCGCCGTCACCGCGCTCGTGTCCGAGTAATGCGAGCCGGCCGAGTTGACGATGCGCGCGTCGTCTTTGCGAATCAGCCGCTCCAACTCCAGCGATTCGTGCGTTTTTTCGTCGTCCACGCGAGCGCGTAGGGATGGATCGTCGAGATCGAGCGACGGCACGTCCGTCGCCGTCGTGCCGGGCAGACCGGCGAAGCCATCGTGGGCAACCAGTTCCGCATGGGTCACGGCGCGGCGAACCGCATCGCGTAACCCCTGCGCCGAGGCGTCCGACGAAGCCAGCGTGGCCTTTCTTCCGTCTTTGAAGACCCGCAACAGTAGACTGCACGAGTGCGAATTCTCCAGTCGTGCGATCGCGCCGGACAACGCCTCGACGTGCATCCGGTGCGCGAGGGACACGCCGGCTTCGGCGCCTTCCGCACCGGCGGCTCGCGCCTCTTCGAGGATGCGCGCGGCGAGATCCAGCGCCTGTTCTTCATCCATGTTGCGTGCCGCCGACCGTGATGGAAGAGATCTTTACCGTGGGCATCCCGACGCCCACGGGGACGTACTGTCCCCCTTTTCCGCAGGTATAGTGCCGCCGCGCCAAGCGGCTGTCGTTGCCGACCGCAACGACCTTCATCATGATCTCCGGGCCGTTGCCCACAATTGTGGCGTTTCGCACGGGAACGGTCACCTTGCCGTCTTCGACGAGATACCCCTCGCCGACCATGAAAACGAAGTCGCCCTTGCTGATCTCGACTTGTCCCCCGGCAAACGATTTCGCGTAAAGACCGCGCCGAGTGGACGCGATAATGTCTTCAACGCTCGAGTCCCCGCTAGGCATGTACGTATTGCACATGCGCGGCTGCGGAGCGAAACGGAACGATTGCCGGCGGCCGCTGCCCGTCGAGGCGGTTCCCATCAACCTCGCGTTGAGGCGATCTTGCATGTAGCCTTGCAACACGCCCTCGTGCACCAGCACGTTATGCTGTCCGGCGATGCCCTCATCGTCCACGTTCAGGCTGCCCCGCTCTTCGCTCAGGTTGCCGTCGTCGTAGATCGTTACGAGCCGGCTTGCGACTCGCTCGCCGACTCTGCCGCTGTACAGGGACGTGCCGCGCCGGTTGAAGTCGCTTTCGAGTCCATGCCCCACGGCCTCGTGCAACAGCACGCCTCCTCCGCCCGCGCCGACGATCATCTCCATCTCTCCGGCCGGCGCCGGGGATGCGCGTAAGTTGACGGTCGCGATGCGAGCGGCATCGCTCGCCAGAGTCTCCGGAGTGTGCTCGTCGAAGTAGCGCAATGAGGTCCGGCCGCCATCGCCGGCATATCCCGAGCCGCGCTCTCGCTTATCGCTCGCGACGACTTGAATGCCGAGCGTTACGAGGGGTCGCCGATCGAGTACCACTTTTCCGTCACTGCTCGCAATCCACACTTCTTGCAACTCGTCGCTGACTTGGGCGTTCACGGCAACGACGCTGGGATCGTACCGGCGAGCCGCGATATCGGCGCGTTCGAGCAGCGCAACGTACCGAGCCGGATCCTCCTCGGCATGCTCGCCGGCGTACAGCGAGCCGATTGCTTGCGGTTGCAATTCGGCCACGGCGACGACGCGGGCGGGCGTGTCGTGCGCAACCAGCGACGCCGCGTCGGCAGCGCGCATTAGCGCATCCTCGCGCACGTCATCCGAACACGCGTATCCCGCCGACTCTCCCACCACGACGCGAATGCCGACGCCGAGCGTTACGCCAAATGACGCCTCGTGAATTTGACCTTCTTGCAACCGATACGAGAGCGTCGAGCGCCGCTCGCAGAAGACGTCGGCGAAATCGCCGCCTCGGGCGAGAGCGCGGTTGAGGAGCCGCGCTAGAAACGCTGCGTCTACCACTGCTACAGCATCGCCAGCCGGTCGACCGCGCGTACGATCGCGGCGTCGGGGTCGCCGCGCGATCCATTTATTATGAACGCGAACGCAATCCGCCCGTGATGCATCGTCGTAACGTAGCCGGCGAGAGCGGCGACGTCCGAAAGGTGACCGCTCTTCGCGCGAACCCGCCCAAGCGCCGTCGTAAAATCGTAATCTTCCAGCGTTCCTTGACGGCCGCCCAGCGGCAGTAAAAGATAGAGCTTCGGCTCCTCTTGCGCGAGTAAGCGCGCCAACGTTATTGCCGCGACGCGATTGTCCGGGGAGAGCCCGCTACCGTCGTAGAGCCGCAGCCCCGGCATGGGAACGTCGAGCCGCTGCAGGAACTGCTCCTCTGCAGCGATCCCGCCGGCATCGTCGGAGTCGCCCACGATCTCTCCGCCGACCGTCCGCAGCAACTGTTCCGCGTAGTGGTTGTCCGATACAAACAGCATGTGTGCCTCGAGCGCCGCCAGTGGCGCCGAGCGATGGTCCCACAGCACGACGGCGTCGAGCGGCGCCGCGGCGATGGACGGGCGGCCCGCGGTGGAGACGCCGCGCGCCGCGAGCATTGCGCCCGCCTGCGTTGCGGCGTACTGCGCGGCGTTCGCTACGGGCGTCCACACTTTGATTTCGGAGCCGCCGGCGTTCTGCTGCGATTCGATCGTATTCCCGTCGAGCGAGATCGCGCTCACCGGGGCGGCGTAATCTTGTCCGTTATCCCTGCGCTCCCAATGGGAGTTCAGTTCCGGGCCGCGCAATGCCGAGACGTCGACCCGCAGCGAGCCGTCGATGCGTCGCAGGCCGGATCGCCACAACGTCCCAACGCCGTTGCGGACGTCTTGCGACTGCAGCGACGGGTCGCCCGAGCCGATCAACCACAAGTCGCCGGCAATCCGTCCGTCAGACCCTATGCCGTCGCGGTCGGCGAAGATTGTGTGATAGCGATACCCGGCTCCAAGCGCGTCGAGCGCCGAGGCCGCGACGATCAACTTCTGCGCCGATGCAGGCGCGACCGCGTCGTTCGCACGATCGTCGAACAGCGTTCGCCCCACGGAATCCACGACTGCGAAGCTCCAGCCCGCAGCGCCGTTGATTGCCGGAGCGAATGCCGAAGCGAGATCCTTTTTGACGCGCGAGCGGTCCGAACCGCTCCACACCGGCAGCGGCGCCGAAGGGGGAACGGGCTTGAGCAGCGGCGGGGTCGCAACCGTGGCCTGCGGCGCGCTCGACGTCGAATGCGCGTGTGCGATGAGCCAAACGAGCCCGAAGCCGAGCAGGCCGACCGTAAACGCTCCGCGCTTACGAGCGCGCGAGCGATTCGATCTTCTCCTGAAGCTTGCGCTGTTCTTCACGTAGCTCATTGAGATCGTCGCGCAGGCCGAGCACTTGGACCGGCGCCTTTGCGTTCTTGCGGATGCGAATAGCCGCTTCAACGGCGTCGCGCCGCGCGCGGCCGTCGGCGGCTTGCGTTGCGATGCGGTCGAGCACCGGCAAGAATCGTTCGTCGCCGAGTTTCTCGGCCGCGGCAATCGCCTCCACCACAACCAAAACGTTGGGATCGTCCAGCAGCGTCGTCAGCTCTTCGACCGCTCGGGTTCGCTCGGGTTCGCACAGCTCCGCCAACCGCGCGAGCGCGCCGATGGCCGCGCGCCGCAGGCCGGCGTCGCGGCCGCTGCGGCAGGCATCCGCGACGATTGGAAGCGCGCGCGCATCCGCCGATTCCGCCAGACCGTGCATCGCGCCCGCTTCGACGGTCCCGTTCCACGTTCGCGCTTTTGCGGCCGCCGCCAGAATATCGAACGCGCGCGGGTCCCGCGTCTTCCCGAGCGACGCGAGCGCCGCCGCGCGAACGAAGTAGGAGCGCGCCTCGGACGCAACCTTGATGAGCGCGGTGGCAACTTCGGCGTCGCGGAAGTTGCCGAGCGACGTCGCGACCGCTCGCGCAACCTTTGGATGGCGATGTTCCAGGGCCGAAATCAAGAGTTCCCGCGCCCAAGGCGCCCGTGTCGCGCCGGCGGCCGCGGCCGCCTCCGCTAGAACGCCCCAAAACTCGTCGCGCACGAAGGCCTCGGCCAGCGCATCGCGCGCTATCCGGCCGCCGTCCTTGGCTAGCTCGCGCGCCGCGCGGATTCGCCCCACGACGTTCTCGTCGCCGCTCAGGGCCGCCGCCGAGAGTTCGGCCCCGAACTCGTAGGTGACGTCGGCCAAGACGAACGCTCCGGGGTCGAAGCGCACGAGTGCCGGTTCGAAGTCGAGCGCGACGGCGACGGTCTCATGCTCGCGCTCGATATGCGCGGATACTCGGCGCTGCTGTCCATTGCCGCACAGTTCGATCTCGACGTCGAACTCGTACGCAGGATGCTCCGCATCGATCGCCTGTTTTTGGTCCACCGTTACGGTTGCAACTCGGCGCCGCGGGTCCCAGACGACGCGCACCTCGAGCCGCGGATGTCCCTCGCGATAGACCCACTGCGCGAAGAAGCCGCGAAGGTTACGGCCCGTGGCCTCTTCGATGGCGCGAATCAGATCGATGGTCTCGACGTTCTTGCCGGCGTTCGTTCGGACGTACCGTTGCAGCGCGCGCCAGAACCGCGCCTCACCGAGCTCCCCGCGAAGCATGTGCAGCACCGCGGCGCCTTTTTGATAGAGGTGCCGGTCGAAGATCTCGATCGGATCCCGAAACATGTTGCAGACGATCGGACGGCGATATCGCTCCGACTCTTCTTTGAGGAAGAACGTCAAGCACTCGAAAATGTCGTAGAGGTACTCGTCCCGGCCAAGATCGGCTTCGCGCCACACGGCTTCCATGAAGGTCGCGAAGCCTTCGTTCAGCCACGCGTGCTCCCAGTCACGGCACGTCAGCAAATTGCCGAACCATTGATGCGCCAGTTCGTGTGCCACCAGCGGGTCGCTCGAAAAATCGAGGTGCGCCGTCTCATCGTGCAACGTCCGATCCGTTTGGGTGGTGGCCGCAGTGTTTTCCATTCCGCCGAAGATGAAGTCCGAAACGGCGATTTGCGAGTACCGCGGGTACGGGTACGGCGTGCCGGTTCGCTCTTCGAAGACGTCCAGCATCTTGGCCGTGTTGCCGAAGGCGCGTTCGCCGTCGGCCTCGCGCCCGGGAAGGACGTAGTAATAGATGGGGACGGCGTTCTTACCGGCTTTCCCGGAAGCGATTTCCACGAAGGGACCTGCTACCAGCGTCATCAGATAGGTGCTGTGCGGAATCTCCTGGCGATAGCGAAAGATCGTGTGTTGGTCCTCATCGCGGCGTTCCACGAGCTCGCCGTTGCCCAGGGCAAACGTGCCCTTCGGCACGACGATCGTCGTGGTCGTTCGCTGCTTTTCGTGCGGATAATCCAGGCACGGAAACCAATATCGCGCG
>JAFAXS010000010.1 GCA_019240755.1 Vulcanimicrobiota bacterium | reverse complement strand
GCGAATTTGGCTCAATCCGGTGAAGCTCGCGCAGGAAGGGCTCGACGCGACCGACGTCGTGAGCGCGTTGCAGGAACAGAACGCCGCCGTCGCGGCCGGCAGCATCGGCGCTCCGCCCGCGCCGAAGAACCAACCGTTCACCTACACCGTCAATGCCCTGACGCAGCTTTCCGACCCGACGCAATTCGCCAACATCGTTCTGCGAGCGAATCCGAACGGCGGCTACGTGCGCCTGGCCGACGTCGCGCGCATCGAGTTGGGCGCACAGAGCTACTCGACCGAGTTGCGCTTCGACGGCAGCAATCAGGTGGTCGGGCTCGGCGTCCTGCAGTATCCGACAGCGAACGCGCTCGACGTGTCGCGCAAACTGCGCGCCGAGATGGCACAGTTGGCGCCGCAGTTTCCGACGGGGATGCAGTGGACCGTGGCCTTCGACGTCACGACGTTCGTGAACGAATCGATCAAAGAGGTCGTTCTCACGCTGCTGATGTCGATCGTGCTCGTCATCCTGGTGATCTTCGTCTTCCTGCAACATCCGAAGTCCACGCTGATTCCGGCGGCCACGATACCGGTCTCGTTGATCGGCACGTTCTTCGTGATGCAGCTCTTCCACTTCTCGATCAATACGATCACGCTCTTTGGACTGACGCTTGCCACGGGACTCGTGGTCGACGACGCGATCGTCGTGATCGAGAACATCGCGCGGCACATGGAGCTCAACAAGGGCAAGCAGAGCGGCGTCGCCAGCGCGGCCGAGGCGATGCGCGAGATCCAGAGCGCCGTCGTCGCCTCCTCGCTCGTGCTGCTCGCCGTCTTCGTCCCCGTCGGCTTCCTTCCGGGCACGACCGGCCAGATCTACAAGCAGTTCGCGCTGACGATCGCCGCCTCGATCACGATCTCGCTCTTCATGGCCCTGACGCTCGCGCCGGTCTTGTCGGCGCGGCTGCTCAGCGGCGAATACGAATCGAAGCTCGCATTCTTCCGCTGGTTCAACTCGAACTTCAAGCGCTTCCGCGATTGGTACGCGCGCACATTGCCCAACATGTTCCGGCGCCGCTGGCCCGTCGCCGCCGTGTTCGTAGGGGCGCTGCTGATCACGCTGCTCCTGGCCGCGCGAACGCCGCAGGGCTTCCTGCCCGACGAAGACCTCGGCTACTTCATCACCTTGGTTCAGACGCCCGAGGGCACGTCCCTCGAAGGCGAAACCGCCATCGCGCAAAAGGCCGAGGCGATCATCAACGCACAGCCCGAGGTGCAGCACATCTTCGACGTCGGCGGATTCAGCTTCTCCGGCTCGTCGCCCAACCGCGGAATCATGTTCACGCTGCTGAAGCCGTGGGGCGATCGAAAATCTCCGGCGTGGTGCCAGCTCATCTTCCTCTTCGCCCATCCTCCGGCGTGTACGTCGCACTCGATCTTTGCCCTGGAGCAGCGTCTGAACTACGCGTTCTACTCGCAGATCCCCCAGGCGCAGATCTTTGCATTCAATCCGCCGGCCATCAACGGCGTCGGTAACTTCGGCGGATTCCAGTTCGAGCTGGAAGACCGCGGCAACGTCGGCCTACCGGCGCTGATGAACACCGCGTACGCGATGATGGGCGGCGCCGCCAAGGATCCCCGGCTGATGAACGTCTTCACGCAGTTTCGCATCAACTCGCCCCAGATCGAATCGAACATCGACCGCAACAAGGCCAAGTCCATCGGCGTCTCGCTCTCCGACATCTTTACGACGATGGAGGTCAACCTCGGGTCGCTCTACGTCAACAACTTCACCTATCTGAACCGCTCGTGGCAGGTGATCGTTCAGGCCGACGCGCCGTACCGCAACAACCTCGGCGCGCTCGGCAAGATCTTCGTGCACCCGAGCGCCGCTTCAACGTCGCTGTTGCCGTCGGCCGTTCCGACGCCTCCACCGCCGGGACCGACCAGCGCGACGAGCGCGACGGGCGCGGTGATGGTGCCGCTCTCTTCGTTGATGCAGGTGCAGAAAGTTCTGGGGCCGCCCGTCATCAGCCACTACAACCTGTACCGCAACATCGAGCTGAATGGCAGCAACGCGCCGGGAACGAGCACTGGCAGCGCGATCGCGGCGATGCAGCAGCTCGCCGCGCAGGTGATGCCGCGAGGCGTGAGCTTCGAGTGGACGGGGCTGCAGCTCGACCAGATCGCCGCGGGCCCGCTAACGATCGAGATCTTCATCCTTGCGCTCATCTTCGTGTTCTTCGTGCTCGCGGCGCAGTACGAGAGCTACATTGACCCGTTGATCGTCCTGCTGGCGGTGCCGACGGCGCTCCTGGGCGCGCTGCTCTTCATCAACCTGCGGCATTTCCCGATTCCGTTTCTCTTCGATCCGACGCTCTCGCAAGACGTCTACGCGCAGGTCGGGTACGTCATGTTGATCGGCTTGGCGAGCAAGAGCGCGATTTTGATCGTCGAGTTCGGCAACCAGCAGCTGCGCCAGGGCGCCACGATCGTGCAGGCGGCGATGCGCGCGGCTCAGACGCGC
>JAFAXS010000109.1 GCA_019240755.1 Vulcanimicrobiota bacterium | reverse complement strand
AACGGGCCCGTCGTGGGTGGCGACCGTCGTGAACAAGATCGGACTGAGTCAGTACTGGAATACCACGGCAATATTCGTGGTGTGGGACGATTGGGGCGGCTGGTACGATCCGATGCCGCCTCCGCAGTATAACTCGTACGAACTCAGTTTTCGCGTACCGCTGATCGTCATCTCACCCTATGCCAGGCGACACTACATCTCGACCCAGCAGCACGAGTTCGGCAGCATCCTAAAGTTCGCGGAGGAGACCTTTGGGCTTCCGTCGCTCGGCACGACCGACGTGCGATCCGACGATCTCTTGGATTGCTTCAACTTTAACCGGGCGAGAAAGTTCGTTCCCATTACGGCGCCCCTGCATGCCGACTACTTCTTGCGTCAACCCGCTTCTGACGTTAGCCCCGACGACGACCTTTAGGTTCCCTTTGCAATCGGTCGGGCTGGGTCGCTGACCCACTCGCTCCAGGACCCGTTGTAGAGCCGAGAGTCGCCTAGCCCCGCGTGAACCATTGCCAGGTGGTTGACCGCAGAGGAGACCCCGGAGCCGCACTGATGCACCGTGTTCGCGGCATCGAGATCGGCCCCGAGGAACTCGTCGCGTAGCCGCTGCGCCGACTTGAGACGGCCCTCCTCATCGAAGTTGTCTTTGAACCAGCGGTGACGCGCGCCGGGAATGTGGCCGGCGACTGGGTCGACGGGTTCGGTCTGGCCGGTGAAGCGTTCGAGAGCGCGCGCGTCAAGTAAACGCATCGCGGAACTGCCGAGATGCGTCTGCACGTAGTTGACGTCAACGACGAGCTCCGGCCGCACGTTGACCGTCAGAGTACCCTCGCGTAGCGGTTCCGACGGCGCTGCGCTGACCGGATAGCCCGCTTTAGTCCAGGCGGCAAAGCCGCCGTCTAAAACCGCGACGGCATCGTGACCGATCCAACGGCACAGAAACCAAAGGCGGGCGGCAAACATGTCGGCGCCGGCATCGTAGGCGACGATCTGCGTTTGGTCGCCGGCGCCGCAACCTTGCAAGAAGCGCGCGAACGCGTGCGGGTCGGGCAACGGGTGACGCCCGTTTGTCCCCGTCTTGTGTCCGGCTAAGTCCTGTTCGACGTCCGCAAAGAACGCGCCGGGGATGTGCGACTCGTCATAGAGCCGGCGCCCCATCGAGAAATCGCTCAGCGAGTGGCGGCAATCGATCGTGACGACACGCGGGTCGCCGACCCGCTCGCGCAACTGCCGTGCCGCGATAATGGTGGTGAACGCCACTGGTTCCCTAACGCAAGTTAATCGTTTGTTTTGTCGGTAGCGCCGTGCCGCCGAAGGCGTCCTGAAGCGTTGTCTGCAACTCGCCGCTCTCCGCCATCGCCCCGAGAATGTCGGTGTCGCCGTAAAACGTGCCGTTGATGAAGACCTTCGGCAGCGTCGGCCAGTTCGTCATCTGCGAGAGCGCGTCGCGCTTGGCCTGATTTTCGAGCACGTCGATCACTTCGAACGGATAGCCGAAGCTATCGAAGAACTCGATGGTTTCGAGGGTGAAGCCGCACCGCGGCGCGTCTTTCGTACCCTTGCCGTACACCAGGATCTTGTGCTCGGCGACTTCGCGCTCTATTTCGTCATTGTAATTATCGGCCATGGTCAACTCTCCGCAACGATAGTTTTCAGTTCGACGGCGTGAACGCGACCGTCGCGCAACGCTTCCTCGAGCGCGCCGTATACGAGGCGGTGTTGTTCGAGCAACGTCTTCCCTTTGAAGGCACGCGACCGAATCGTCAGGTTGAAGTGATCCATCGTTCCCGTGCGGTCGACGATGCCGACGTCGGCATCGGGGAGTTGCGTGCGAATCAGCGCCTGGAGCGCCGTGCCGGCGATCACGACTTCAGACGCGGAGAGCCGCCGCTAGTAAGCGCCTCGGCCAAGCCGCGCGCTTCGCCCAGCGCTTCAGGAAGGCGCATGATTCCTTTGGATAGCGCCGCGGCCAAACCGCCCGCCAGAACGACGCCCGTCACGCCGAGCAGAATCGCCGGAACGCCGGTGGCGCGCAGCGGGCCCGCTTCGATCGTGAAGCTGCGTTGCAGTCGCGCCACGCCGCGAAGAAATGCGCGAAGGTTCCTTGCCCGGTTTTCCATCTCTTTTGTTGTACGTCGTATAACGCTGGAAGGCCTGGCGGAGTTTCCGCAGCGAACTGCAGGCCCCATGCTGGCTGCACTGATCGCGGTGTGTTGCCTTATCAGCGGAAACGTCCACACGCCCACCGGCGCGCCCATCGCGCACGCCGCCGTGCACTTGCGTGGAGTACCGAACGGTTCGGCTACGAGCGACGCGGCGGGTAACTTCACAATTCAAGCGCCTCCCGGTCGTTACGATCTCACGGTAACGGCGGCCGGTTATGCCGCCGTCACCGTCAACACCGGCGAGTTGAGCGCGGGCTCGCGCATCGACGTCGTCCTCGAACCGGCCGATACGCCGCGTCTGCGCACGATCGGCCAGGTCAGTGTCAACGGCGGCTTTACGCTCGATCGGAACGCGATACCCGAGATGGACGTTTCGCGCGCCCAGATGGATGCGCTGGGATATTCGCAAGCCCTGGAAGCCCTGCAAGAAGTTCCGTCCGCCGTGATCCAGCATCCCGATGCCGGCGCACCGACCGCGCCGGCGGTCGTGTCGTTGCGCGGTCCGGATCCTTCAGAGGCGATGATCACGTTGGATGGGCAGCAGCTCAACGACGGCAACACCGGGGACATCGATTTGTCGCAGTTCGCGGTTCCGGCCTTCAATAGCGTTAACGTTACCGAGGGGCTGGGTCCGACCGACTTAGAGGGAAGCAACACCTTCGGGGGCGCGGTCAACTTCGTCTCCCTGCGCCCGACGCAACAAGAGCATCTCAACATTTCCGGCTCGGTCGGTTCCTACGGCACCGCGCAAAGTTGGTTTAATGCAACGGGCACGATCGGAAAACTCGGCTATGCGTTCGCGGGGAACAATTACCAACAAGCGGGGCAAGTCGATCAGTACGCATCTGTCGTGCCGGCGAACGACCTTCCGGTCTACTGCGGTCCACCGACGAAAAATAAGACACCGAACTGTCCCCGGTACACGCACCTTGGTTCGACGATCGCCGCGCGCCTGGGACTGGTGGACCTCGACTACAACTTCTCGCAGCGCGCCGATGCCGGCGTGCGAGTCTTCACGCTCGGCGACAACCGGGACGAGTCGAGCGCGCTCAACGGGATTGCCGGCAATCCGACCTGCGTCTTCAGTGGGCCGGGCCCCGCCTGCGTCTTCTCGCCGTCCGGTTCGCCGGAGAACAACGCGGTGGCCAATCCCGTCTTCGGCGATCACGTCGGCCCGGGCAGCGCGAACTTCGCGCAGAGCATCCGCGCCTACGACGCCTATTCGCGTACGCCCCTCGGTGCCGGAACGCTCTTGGCGAATTTCTTCGCGAGCGACAACAACGTCGATTTTGAGGGCGGATCGGCGTCGCCGTACGACGTTTCGCATCTCGACCGGCGGTACAACGAAGGCTTGTCGTGGGAACGCGCCTTTGAAACGAGTGAATGGGAGTTCGGCGGATACGCGCGTCAGGAGACGCTCTCGGGTCTCGGCATCTCACAATCGCTCGGTCAGAGCATCGACTCCTATTTCCTGCGCGGTTCGCAACAGGTCGGGCCGCATCTCCGCGCGTCCGCCGGCATCTACGATGCGTTTTATTCGACCTTCGGAACGACGCTGAACTGGCGTCTAGGCCTGAGCCAGGATCTCGGCCCCTCGAGCGTCGTGCGTTTCTCGGTCGGCACCGGATTTCGAGCGCCGCTGCTCGCCGAGCGGTACTTCTTTCCACCGGTAACCGTCGACGGAAAGTTGCAACCCAATCCCGCGCTGGGCCCGCTCGACTCGAACTGCGTCGTCGCGAACGGCAATCCGAACGAACGCCCCGAGCACGCTACCGAATACGAGCTCGGCTTTTCGCATCTCTTCTCGAGCTCGTCGAATCTCGACGTCTCGCTCTACCGTTCGAACTTGCGCGACACCATCGAGAACTACTATCCGGGAGGCGGCAGCCGCAGTTTTTGCGCGACGCCGCCCGGCTTCGCGTACGAGATACCGATCAACATCGGCAACGCCGTCTACGAGGGCGCGGCAGTCCGCTACAAGCAACGCTTTGCGCGCCTCAATGTCACGACGACGCTATCGTATGGCTTGAACGTCGCCTATCCGTATGCGCTCGGGCCGTTCGTTTCGAACCCGACGTCGGGCGGGACGCTCGTTGACTATCAGCAGTTCTTGGGCGTCCCGCAGCAACAGGCCTCGGCGGTGTTTACGTGGGCGCACCGGGGATGGCACGCCTCGACGGCATTTACGTTCGCCGGCAAGAATAATACGCTGGCGCAACCGCCCTATATGCTGGTCGACGCGGCAATCGGCAAAGACTTCGGCCGCCTCGATTTTACGTTGGCGGCGACCAACATTTTCAACGCGGTTTCTGGCCCGTTCACGCTCTATCAGGCCGGCGTGCCCTATCCCGGCCTGTATTCCGGTCCGCACAATACGCAATATCTCGCAAACCTGCCCACCGACGCGTTATTCGTGCAGCCGGCCTCGGTGAGATTCATCTTCACGCTGCATGAGTGAGCCGATGAAGGCGTTGCGCTTGCACGCCGTCGGCGGACCCGATGACTTGCGGCTCGATACGGTCGACGTTCCGAGTCTCGCTGAGAACGACGTGCTCGTCCGCCTCCGCGCGGCGGCTCTCAACCATCGCGACGTCTTCATCACGCGCGGGCTCTATCCGAAGATCGCGCTTCCGGTCACGCTCGGCTCCGACGGCGCGGGGAACGTGGCGGCGCTCGGACGCGACCAGCGAGGGAATTTTGCGGTGGGCGACGAGGTCGTGATAGATCCGATGCTCGACTGGGGCGACGACCCCTCCGTTTGGGACGATAGCCATTCGAGCATTCTGGGCATGCCCCGCGACGGAACCTTCGCAGAGTACGTCGCGGTGCCGGCGACAGCCGTTTATGCGAAGCCCAAACCGTTGTCGATGGAAGAAGCCGCCGCGATTCCGCTCGCCGGATTGACCGCATATCGCGCGCTCTTCACGCGCGGAAAGGTGCAGCCCGGGGAGACTGTTTTGATTCCCGGCGTGGGCGGGGGCGTGCAGACGTTCGTGTTGCTCTTTGCCAAGCGCGCCGGCGCTCGAGCGATCGTGACGTCGGGCAGCGACGGAAAACTCGAGCGCGCTCGTGGCCTCGGCGCCGATCTCACCCTCAACTACAGCTCAACGCCGGACTGGCAGCGGGCCATGCGTTCGGAGCGCGTTGACCTCGTCGTGGACTCTTCCGGCGGCGAGACGCTGCGCAAGGCGCTCGACGTCGTTCGGCCCGGCGGCCGCGTCGTGGTCTACGGCGGGACCGCCGGCGAGGCGACGATCAAGTTGTTTCCGCTCTTTTGGAAGCACGTGAGCGTCTTGGGAACGTCAATGGGCAGTCCCGACGACTTTGCCGCGATGCTCGAGCTCTTCGGCGACGGCCTGCGACCGGTAATCGACCGCGCTTTTGCGCTCGAAGATGGCACGGCTGCCTTTGCCCGGTTAGACGCCGGCGAGCAGTTCGGCAAGATTATCCTGCGGTGCTCGGAAACACCCTGACGTTGCTATCGGAGGTACACATGCGCAGGTTCGTCTGTTGCGTTTCAGCCGTACTCGTCGCATGCGCCGGCTGTTCTCCCGTTTCGCTGGGAGGAGCGGCGGGCACCGTGGTCGCGCCGCCGGCGGCCTCCCATGCCGGTCCAACGGCTAACGTGAAGCACCATTGGCCGATCCAGCACGTCGTCATCATCGTCCAAGAGAACCGCTCCGTTGACAATCTCTTCCAGTTCTTGCCCGGCGCCAGCACGCAGAGTTACGGGCTGAACTCTCAAAATCAAAGGGTTCAACTGCAACCGGAGGATCTCGCCGCGCCCTTCGATGTATCTCACACGCACTCGTCCTGGCTTACAGAATATGCCCAAGGTTCGATGAACGGTTTCGATCAGGCGCTTTGCAAAGGGACGTGCCCCGCGAACGCGGCGTACGCGTTCGTGCCACGAAGCGAGGTTGCGCCCTACTATACGTTGGCGAAAACATATGCTTTCGCGGACAACGTTTTCGAAACCGATCAGGGCCCGAGTTTCGTGTCACATCAGTACCTGGTAAGCGGCACTTCCACCGTCAGCGACAGTTCATCGAATAAAGCATCCAACAATCCCGCCACGCCGGCGGGTGGGGATACCGGCGGGTGCGATTCACCGCGGGGGTCGCTGGTAGGGGTCATCACGCCGCAGGGCACCGAGCCGCCGAACCTCAGGACGTTTCCCTGCTTCGCGCGGCAGTCGCTGATGAACGAACTGGACGCCGCGGGCATCTCGTGGAAGTATTATCAAAGGTCGCTCGGCGCGGGCCTATGGAACGCGCCGGATGCAATTTCGTCGATTTGGTCGAACGCGGCGGAAATGGCGGCGAACGTGGTCACGCCGCCGTCGCAAGTGCTCACGGACATTGCGAACGGCCAGCTGGCGAGTGTCGTGTGGGTCACGCCGACGCAGGCAGCTTCCGACCATCCGAAAGTCACGGACGGTTCGGGGCCTTCGTGGGTAGCATCGGTCGTCAATGCGATCGGCACGAGCCCGTACTGGCAAAACACGGCGATCTTCATCACCTGGGACGACTGGGGCGGTTGGTACGATCACGTTGCGCCGGCGATCTACAACTCTTTTGAGCTCGGCTTTCGTGTTCCGCTGATCGTCGTTTCTCCATACGCCAAGACCGGATATATCTCACACTCGCAGCACGAGTTTGGAAGCATTCTCAAGTTTACCGAAGAAAATTTTAGTCTTCCATCCCTCGGCACGACGGACGCCCGTGCGGACGACCTATCGGATTGCTTCAACTTCGGACACGGTCGCGCTGAGTTCAAGCGTATTCGCGCAAAATATGGGGCCGGTTATTTTCTGCATCAACGGCCGGAGCGGACCGCAGACGTCGACGGTTAGTGCTTGCCGTAGCAGCTGCCGTTGGGCGGCGGCGAGTCGCGATAGATGGGACCCGGATGCGCTACGGGCAGGCCGTCACGGGGATAGAGAACGACGCTGACTTGTTGATTCGGCGTTAGCTGCCGTTCGCACTCGATGACTTCGCGCGACTTTGACTTAGCGTCGCCGCCGATCCATAGGTCGAACCATAGCTTGTGACAGCCCTGGCTTCCGCTGCCCGACCTCGGGCCGGACGAGGCGCAGAGATCCTCGCGAATGAAGTATTGTTTGAGGAACGGCACGTAGATTTTTATGCCGTACGGTATGCGCTTGTCGTTGGCGCGTTCCGTTGCAAACGTCGTCGGATTGCAGTACGAGCCGTCGCCGCCGGCATGCTGATGGATCACCGGGTGTGCGATCTGATTTCCGGGCGGCGAGTTATCGGGCCAGCCGTAAAACGTGATCGTCGCCTTCACCGTCGCCGGACTGATCTTTGTCCGGTAGCAGGCTTGCCGTTCCGGCGAACCACTCTGGCGCCCAAGCGCGAGCGGAGGGCCGGCTTGCCCGCATGAGGCCAACGCGGGCAGAAGAATCGCAGCGAGCGCTTTCGTGACAAATCGGGACATGATTTCACCCCTCACGATCTGTTAAGTCAGGCGATACTCGTAGAGGCGTTCGAGCCGCATCGCCGTGCCGAGTTCGGCGATTATGACGGCCGCCTCTTCCGGGCCGAGGATCTCCTCGATTCGTGGATTGAGCATCGCCCACTCCTCCTCGGTCATCGCGCGCTCGACCGGCGCCGCCGTGACGCGCTGCTCGACTTCGAGTGCCTGCAGGTGTGCGAGAACTTGCCGTGCCATCGCGGGCCAGAGCACGCTGCGCTCGGGCCCATAGACGGTTCGCACGATTTGCGGAATGTTCTTCGGCCCGGTTCGAAGGGCCCCGACGATCTGCGACTCGCGCATGCGGCGGTGCTCGATGTACTCGCCTATTTTCGCCTGTGCGTCGGGGATGACCGGTCCGTGCCCCGGATAGATGATCCGCGCTTGCGAAAACTCGCTCGCTAAGCGCTGTAGCGTTTGTTCGTACGGACGCAAGGCGCCGCCGGGTGGCGCGATCACCGACGTTCCTTCACCGAGGATCGTATCTCCCGTGAACAGCGCGCGCTCCGCGGGGTGATAGAGTATCACGTGATCGAAGGTATGACCGGGCGCGTCCATCACTCGCAGCGAGGCCTGCCCGATCGTGAAATCTTCCTCGAGCGCGAGATCGCGTTCGTGCGGCGCACGGCAGGCGGGATGCGCGTACACCGGCGCCCCGGTCTTTGCGGCTAACGCTCGGGCGCCGGATGAATGATCGGGATGCCCGTGGGTCAGCACGATCGCCTCGATGGTGACTCCGTCC
>JAFAXS010000112.1 GCA_019240755.1 Vulcanimicrobiota bacterium | reverse complement strand
ATGGATGCCGGCGCTCACGCAGCAACTGTGGTTGAGCGTCACGACCGTGACGCCGTTTGGCGTTTGGCTCGCGCTCGTCGCCGTTTCATCCATCTCGTATTCCAGTTATCTGTTGCAGCGGTACGTGTTCCAGGCCGCACCACGCGTGCCGATGTCCATCCTCGGCGGAATCTATTCGTCGACGCTAGTACTTTCGCGGCGTGCTCGCGACGAAGGCATGACGGCCGAGCTGGCCGGTTATTGCGTCGCTTTCGTGTGGCGACGCGAGAACTGGATTCCGGCGAGTGCGTTGGCCATGGTTGCCAGAGTTGGTGCCGTGCTCGCTTTTGTCGTTGTGCGCTAGGACGCGGTTAGTCTTTTGGGGAGTCTGCGAGGTTTGTGGCCAGCGCGGTTTGGAAGTCCTTTTCGATGAACTCGCGCATGTCTTCGAGCAGCGAGCGGAGCGTCGCGGACGCGATTCGCTTGCCCACGACGGCATCGAATGCCGCGCCCACGAGTGCGAACGGCGGTTCGTACGCGCCCTCGAGGATCAAGATGGAGTTGCCGGCGTCGGCCTGGGCCGATTCCAGCATACCGGCGAAGCGCGGCACCGTTTTATCCTCGGGATCCCAGGAGAGGCTCAGCGCGTCGGGCTCGCCGCCTTTGCCTACCAATTGATGCTGCACGCGGACGTCGTGGCGCGCCTGTGTCGCGCCGGGTAATTTGAGGCTCGACAGATCTACTTTTAGCGCGATCGTGCCCGGAGCCACGTCGCGGCGATGCACGGAGAAATAGCGCTCGGCGTGGTGCATTACGTAGTGGCGCGGACACTTGACCTTGATCGTTTCTTTGAGCTCGCTCATATGCCGGCTTCCTGGAATAATCGCGAGCGCACGATAAAACGCCTTCCCGTGCCGTTGTCGAGCGAGAACATGCCGCCGTTGCCCCGGACGACGTCTATGAGCAGCTGCGTGTGTTTCCAATACTCGTACTGCGCGGCGCGCATGTAGAACGGCGCGCCGGCGATCTCGCCGAGCAAGACGTCGCTCGCGCCGATCAGGAACTCGCCCACCGCGAAACACATCGGCGCGCTGCCGTCGCAGCAGCCGCCGGATTGATGGAACATCAGGGGCCCGTGCCGGGCCCGCAGCTCATCAATCAGCTCGATGGCTGCGGGCGTGGCGAGAACGCGAGGCGCGTTCGGGTTCACTTCTTAGAAGAAGCCGAGCGCCTTTGGGCTGTGGCTCACCAAGAGGTTCTTGGTTTGCTGGTAGTGATCGAGCATCATCGAGTGATTCTCGCGCCCGATGCCCGATTGTTTGTAGCCGCCGAACGCGGCGTGCGCGGGATAGAGGTGGTAGCAGTTCGTCCACACGCGGCCCGCCTTGATGCCGCGTCCCACGCGGTATGCCGTGTCGAGATCGCGCGTCCAGACTCCGGCACCGAGCCCGTAGAGCGTGTCGTTGGCGAGGAGCAGCGCTTCTTCCTGAGTCTTGAAGGTCGTGACCGAGACGACCGGTCCGAAGATCTCTTCTTGGAAGATGCGCATCTTGTTGTGCCCTTCGAACACGGTCGGCTGCATGTAGTAGCCGCCTTTCAGCGCGCCGTTGATCGACGTGTTACGCGCACCGCCGACCAGCACTTTCGCGCCTTCGCGTTTGCCGATGTCCACGTAGCTCAGGATCTTTTCGAGCTGCTCCTGCGAGGCTTGGGCGCCGACCATCGTGTCGGTTTCCAGCGGATTGCCCTGCTTCATCGCTTTCACGCGGGCGATCGCCTTCTCCATGAACTCGTCGTAGATGGACTCTTGAACGAACGCGCGCGACGGGCACGTGCAGACCTCCCCCTGGTTGAAGGCGAACATCGCGAACCCTTCGAGGGCCTTATCGTAGAAGTCGTCGTTCGCGCGCGCGACGTCGGCGAAGAAGATGTTGGGCGACTTGCCACCCAGCTCGAGCGTGACCGGGATCAGGTTCTGCGTGGCATACTGCATGATCAGCCGGCCCGTGGTCGTTTCGCCGGTGAAGGCGATCTTCGCGATGCGCGGGCTCGACGCGAGCGGCTTGCCGGCCTCGACGCCAAAACCGTTGACGACGTTGATGACGCCGGGCGGAAGAAGATCGGCGATCAGGTCAATGAACACCATGATGGACGCCGGCGTTTGCTCCGCCGGTTTGATCACGACGCAGTTGCCCGCGGCGAGCGCCGGCGCGAGCTTCCACGTTGCCATCAGCAGCGGGAAGTTCCACGGGATGATCTGGCCGACGACGCCGAGCGGCTCGTGGAAGTGATAGGCGACCGTGTCGTCGTCGAGCTGCGAGATCGTGCCCTCTTGCGAGCGAATGCAGCCCGCGAAGTAACGGAAATGATCTATCGCCAGCGGCAGATCGGCGTTCGTCGTCTCCCGGATCGGCTTGCCGTTATCTATGGTTTCGGCAAGCGCGAGCGCCGGAAGATTCTCTTCCATGCGGTCGGCGATCTTGTTGAGGACGATCGCCCTCTGCGTCGCCGACGTTCGGCCCCAGGCGTCGGCCATCTTGTGGGCGGCGTCGAGCGCGAGCTCGACGTCCTCGGCCTGTGAGCGCGCGACGTCGCAGAACGGCCGGCCCGTGACGGGGCTGACGTTCTCGAAGTACGCGCCGCCTTTCGGCGCGATCCACGCGCCGCCGATGAAGTTGTCGTAACGAGTCTTGAAGGGGCTCGCGATGCCGAGCTCGTCGAGGCCGGAAATTTGCGTAGTCATGTAAACCCTCTGCGTTGGAAGTTGGTGCCCGCATTCTAGGCGCTAATAAAGAAGACGGTGAGAAGGCTTCTGCACAAGTTGCGCACATTTGCGTGCTACCGTGATGCGATGACGACAACAATGAAAGCAGCGGTGGTTCGCGAGTTCGGAGCGCCGCTTACGATCGAGGAAGTCGCGGTTCCGCGGCCCGGACCTGGAGAGGTTTTGGTCGAGGTCGTCGCTTGCGGCGTCTGCCACACCGACCTGCACGCCGCCGAGGGCGATTGGCCCGTCAAGCCGGAGCCGCCGTTCATTCCCGGGCACGAGACCGCCGGCCGCGTGGCCGCGCTCGGCGAGGGCGTGCAGAACTTCAAGGTGGGCGATCCGGTCGGCATCGCGTGGCTGCACGACGCGTGCGGCGCGTGCGAATACTGCACCAAGGGGTGGGAAACGCTGTGCGAGAGCCAGCGCAACAGCGGCTACAGCGTCGACGGCGGATTCGCGGAGTACGCGATCGCGTCTTCGGTCTATTCCTGCCGTTTGCCCGACGACGTGGATTTCGCACAGATGGCGCCGATCATCTGCGCCGGCGTGACGACGTACAAGGGCATCAAGGAGACCGAGGCGCAGCCCGGCGAGTGGATCGCCATCTCGGGCCTCGGGGGCCTCGGCCACATTGCGGTGCAGTACGCGAAGGCGATGGGGCTGCACGTCGTCGCCCTCGACGTGACGGAGCAGAAGCTCGCGCTCGCGCGCTCGCTCGGCGCCGATCTTGCGGTCAACGCGTTGGATGCCGACGCTGCCGCGAAGGTGATCGCGTGCACTAAGGGCGGCGCGCACGGCGTGCTCGTAACCGCGGTTTCGCCGCCGGCGTTTTCCCAGGCGCTGCAATTGGTGCGGCGCGGCGGAACGGTCGCGCTCAACGGCTTGCCGCCGGGGAGCTTCCCGCTGCCGATCTTCGACGTCGTGCTGAAGCGGCTGACCGTTCGCGGCTCGATCGTCGGGACGCGCTTCGATCTCGCGCAGGCGATCGCGCTCGCGCACGAGGGCAAGGTACGCGCGAACTTCCGTCTGGCGGCGCTGGAAGAGATCAACGAGGTATTCGAGGATCTCAAGGCCGGCAAGGTGGACGGCCGCGTGGTGCTCGATATCGGCGGAGTGCGGTCGGGCACGGCTGCGGCAAAGTACGAGACTGCCGCGGCTTGAGCTCGCGGGTGGCGTTGAGAACGCAAGCGAGGACGGCGTTTCTTAGCAAACTGCTCGGCATCTATTGCGTTCTCTACGCCCTATCGATGTTCGCGCACAAGCGCGCGACGGTTGACGCGGTTTCCGCGCTCGTGCAGAACCCGGCGGCGCTGTTGGTGATCGGGGCCGTCGTGCTCGGCGTCGGGGTGGCGTTCGTTCTGGGGCATAATTTTTGGTCCGGCGGCACGCTGACGATCGTGGTGACCGTCGTGGCGTGGCTGACGCTGCTCAAGGGGATCGCGCTCGTGTTTGCGCTGCCGACGCAGTCGGCAGCGGCGTACCTGGCGGCGCTGCATTACGAACAGCTTTTTTATCTCTACGCCGTTGTGACGCTGGCGTTGGGCGCGTACTTGACCTACGAAGGATTCATGTTGGCGCGGACGGACGGAGGGTTAGGGGCGCAGAACGACTGAGGCGTGCGGGAACAGTCGCTAAGCGTTGAAGACGTCGCCGGCCTTGGGCTCACGCTGGTCGAGCATGCGCCGGACGCGATCGTGGTGGTTGATTCGCAGGGGCAGATCCGTCTGGTGAACGCGCAAACGGAACGGCTCTTCGGCTTTAAGCGCGACGAATTGCTCGGCGAGGGCATCGAGATGCTCGTTCCGTCGCGCTTTCGAGACGCGCACGCTCACAATCGCGCGCGCTACGGTGCGGACCGCCGGGTGCGCCCGATGGGCGTCGGGCTGGAGCTGTACGGCTTGCGGAAAGACGGCAGCGAATTTCCGGTCGAGATCAGTCTCAGTCCGGTGAACGGGCCGAGCGGCACGTTCGTCGCGAGTGCGATTCGCGACGTCACCGAGCGCAAGGCGATCGAGCGTCGCTTGCAAGACGCCAATGCGGAGCTCGAGCATGCGAACCGCGCGAAGGACGAGTTTCTGGCTTCGATGAGTCACGAGCTGCGCACGCCACTCAACGCCGTGATCGGATTTACGGGAACGCTGCTGATGCGGCTTCCCGGGCCGCTGACCGACGAGCAAGAGCGGCAGCTCCATATCGTGCAGTCGAGCGCGCGGCATCTGCTTTCCTTAATTAACGACGTCCTGGATTTGGCGAAGGTGCAGTCGGGCAAGGTCGAGCTGTTTTCGGAGCCCGTTTCGGTGAAAGAGGTCGTCGAAGAGGTTGCGGCATCGTTGGCGGCGGTGGCCGATGCGAAACACTTGCAGCTCGTGACCGAGGCCGATGCCGGCGACGACATCGTGATGAGCGATCGGCGCGTGTTGCATCAGATCGTTCTCAATCTTGCGGACAACGCGGTTAAATATACCGAAGCGGGTTCGGTTCGGATCTCGGTGCATTCGGGAGACGGCAATGGTAGAGCCACACTGGCGGTGGACGTCGCGGACACGGGAATAGGGATCAAGCCGGAGGATAGCGCGCGGCTCTTCGAGGCCTTCGAGCAACTGGACCGCTCGAGCACGCGCCGCTTTCCCGGCACGGGTTTGGGTCTCTACTTATCGCGTAAGCTCGCGCTGCTGCTGGGTGGCGATCTGAGCGTCTTCAGCGAGTACGGACGCGGCAGCACGTTCACGCTGACGCTTCCGCGTTAATTTTTTCGATGGCGGTGCGCGTTCTCGTGGTTGACGACAACGCCACGAATCTCGATTTGATGCTCTATCTGCTCGGTGCGCTCGGGTACGACGTGAGCGGCGAATCGGACGGATTGCGGGGGCTGGAGTCGGCGAAGTCGGGTGAGTTCGCGCTCGTGCTGTGCGACGTGTTGATGCCGGGGATCGATGGGTACGAGTTTGCGCGGCGCCTCAAGGCGGAGCCGGCGCTGCGTTCGGTGCCGCTCGTCGCCGTAACCGCGCTTGCGATGCCGGCGGACGGCGAGCGAATCCGGGCCGCGGGCTTCGACGGCTACATCAAGAAGCCGATCGAGCCGCAGACGTTCGGCGCGCAGATCCGGTCGTTCCTTAGTTCAGGGAGCTCTTAGTGGCGACGGTGCTGGTGGTTGACGACTCGGCGGAGTCGCGGTTGCTGGTGCGAGTGTTGTTGGAATCGGAAGGGCATGCGGTGGCGGAGGCAGTGGATGGGGTTGCGGCGCTTACCGAGGTTCGTGCGAGTCAGCCCGATCTCGTTGTTGCCGACCTTTCATTACCCGAGCTGAGCGGCGCTGAACTGATTCGGCGGTTGCGGGCAGATCCTAGTACGCGGAGCGTGAAGGTGGCGCTCTATACCGCGACCGAGGTGAATGCGGCGATCAGGGATTTCATGGACACGTACGGCGTGGAGTGCGTGATTTCAAAGCCGGCCGAACCGCAGGCGCTGCTGCAAACCGTTCGCGACGCGTTAGGGAGCTGCCCGACGTGACGTTCCACAGCCTTCGTCACACCGCCAACTCGCTGCTCATCGAGGCGGGAGAAGATCCATTAGCGATCGCGGGCAGTTTGGGGCACTCGGACACCCGAATGATGTTCGAGCGATACGGTCACCTGTTCAACCATACGGCCAAGCGCGTCGCCCAAACGGCGGACCGGATCTTCGCCGTTCTCGAACCGGATTGTCACGATTGTCGTAAATGCGGCCCATCGCTTCGCATTGCCACGGAAAGAAAAACGCCAAAACTTTACACAGAGTAAGACGTTTCCGTTGGTGGAGATGGGGGGACTCGAACCCCCGACCCCTTACATGCGAAGTAAACGACGCTCGAAGCGATCAGTGTGTACGAAAAATAAAAAATAGCCTGTTTTCTTTACATCGCCGATCTTTTCGAGGCCGATTTTTCGTCCGCTAGCGTTCGCACTTTCCGCTAGTGTCGGCGAAGTTGTCGTACGCGCCTATAGAGCAGGGCGCGCCCGCTTGGCTTACATTCGCTGACGCTTTATCAGCGAGGGCGCGATTTTCTAGTCCACGCCGATCTGCGCGTACCAGCCGAAGATCGGTCGCTTTGCACTTGGAGTCGGACCGACGATCTGTAGCGACTGCTCGGTGAAGTCTTGGACGTATCCGGCGAGCGTGAAGACGACCGTCCCTGTCACGCCCGTCAGGTTCACGGAGTCGGTAAAAAGATATGCAATGAAAACTTGAGCGGGGCCGCCGGCGAAACTGCACAATAAAAACAGTTTCTGCGAATCTTCATCCCAGTACCCTTGGCCTGTGAGCGATCCAATCGTTCCTGTAACGAGTCCTCCCTGATCGACGCTCTTGATCTGCAACTGCGTAGGCATTCCCGCAATGCTTGCAGTCCAGTTGCCGGCTTGTAATGGCATTGACCGCGCTCCTATGTTTCCCCGATTTGCGCATACCAACCAAAGACGAAACGGTCGCTATTGGCAATCCCACCGTATACCTCGTAAAATCCGGTCAGTGTGTAAATGGTACCGCCGATAAGACCCGGCATTCGATACTGATCGTTGGATAGATACCCGGTATATGCGTAGCCTGCTGTGGTAGTAGTTGAAAATTCGAACATCAGTCTAGCCGAGATCTCGTCCCAAAATCCGAGGATTGGCGTGCTGGCGATTCCAGGAAACATCAGCGTTCCTTGAACGTTGCCGGCGGTATCGACGCTGCTAATCGAGAGCGTACCAATTGCTCCGTTGGCATTGATTTTCCACTGCCCGGTCGGTAGAGGCATATCCGGACTTTCCCCTGGACCTGCGCTGGTGCCTTCCCGCTTCTTTTCTAGTGGCTGAGTTCAAACGCGTTTCCGCGACCCGGCTGTCAACGACGAGCGACGTCTGCGTGTTTGCCGCAAATTGGGGAGCCCTTACATGCGAAGTAAGTTGAGCACGAGGCGACTTCGGTAAAAGTCTTAAAAAACTGTGCATTATCGTGTACTGCCGTGTGCCAGCGTGGGACCCATAGGCTGTAAATAGGCCGTGGTAACTCTAGCGCATTCCACGACGCAGAACAACGTCGCACAAAGGCGTACAGCGCGACGACGGCCGGACTCGTAGATTTTGTGGGCGGCCCGTTCGACGCCATGTAGCCACGACGGCCGCTCTTCAGGACATCGCGCTCAAGGATGCGGGGTGAGGAAAGTCGGCACGGGAGACCTTGACGATGGCCTTCCACGCGGCTTCCTGGTTGACTTGATCGTGGAGGTGTGGGTGGCGCATCACCTCAATTGGGCCGGTGAGCTTCTTGGGTGGCGAGGCGAAGAATTGGCCCGAGACGTCGGTTCGGAACTTCGATGCCTGGAGGTAGCGACCAGCGGCGGCTTCCGGCGTCTGAGACATACCGGGAATGAGCTTTGTCAGCGGAATCATCAGCGACTTCATGACCGGGCCAAGGTTTCGCACCGCCTTGGTGTCGGGCGCGCTGCCGGGCGAGACGGCGTACACCGCCATGCCCGGCGGTAGGCGGCGGGCCAGCGCAGCGGCCCACCAAGCAACAATGAGCTTCGCGTCGGCATATGCCCGGTTGGGCTCATACTTCACGGTCGGCCCGCTGCGTACCAGAGCTTCCACCGCGGCGCTACGGTCGCCGTTGTGCTTCGCGGCCGCAAGGGCGTCGGAACCCGCCCGGGGGGACGTACCCATGTTCCGCTACACGAATGTGGCCGTGAGGCACACGTTCCCGACGCGGTGATTTTCATTTTGAGCGTCGTAATTGCGTTTGCGTCCGTTCTGCTCGGAGTCGGTTTTGGGCGCACCGAGCGCCGGGGCTCATCGCCATCGTATTCTTCGCACTGATGATCGCGCTTGTGGTCGCGACGAACGTCGATCTGGAACGGCCAGATCGGGGCTTCATCCGCGTGAGCCTGGAACCTCTGCAATCATTACGCGAGGCGAGTAGCTTCACCGGGGCCTGGTGAGGTTCATCACCACGGCGCTTTGCCCAAGCTTGGCGAGGGCAGCTTCACTGGAGCCGATTGTCGCACAATCGTCGTAAGGGCAACCATTCACTTCACATTTCAGCGGAAACAAAAGAGCTGAAACTCCCTTAGTTCTGGCGTTCGGTGGCGAACAAGCGAAATCACGACCTCGTGACCCCTTGCCTCAATTGTAAGTGGTCGCTATTTGAGTTTCGCGCCACCGTGCATCGAAACGTAAAAACTCGTGCGAAACAAGGACCTTTGATTGGTGGAGATGGGGGGACTCGAACCCCCGACCCCTTACATGCGAAGCAAGTGCTCTACCAGCTGAGCTACATCCCCACGTTGCGGCGCCGTGAAGGATTGTACGCGCCGGCATGGGCACCTGTCAAAACGAATGATGAGGTTCCTGGTTTCCGCGATCGTCATGCTGGCGGTGGCCGTTTCAGTTGCTCGCGCAGGTCCCGCGAGTGTCGCTGGACCCGCCCTCGTTGCGCTGAACCGCTGTAACGGACAGACGATCAACGATTCGGCCCGGCATTTACTCGAGTACGAGCGCCGGCCGGCAAGCGGCGGATCGACGCAGTTGCTGCAGCGCTATGGCCTGCTAGCGGACCTTGCAATGGCCTTGGGCGAAGAGCGCGAGATCTTAGACAGCGTCTGCACGGACCAGACGCAGCGCGACGCGCTCTTTGCGCAGATCGGCGCGCTTTCTGCGTGGGCACTCGCGCTGGAATCCGATGTGTCGCCGAAGCTCAACGCTTCGTGTGCGGCCGCCGCCAAAGGGTTGCCGACGATGATGCTGGCCGACGCATGGCTCGCTCTCGCCGACGTCGTGAACGATCAAGGCGGCAAGGTGCCGTCTTCGGTCGCCAACGTCGAACCCAAAGTGCGCACGCGGGCCGTCGCGCTTGGGTTGGAGCTGCCGAGTTGGCGGAATACGTCGGCCTACTGGCGCGATCAGGTTCAAACCAAGGCGAAGGCCGAGATCGCGACGTGCCCCTCGCAGAGTCCTTCCGCGGCGCCTACCTCGACGAAGAGCTAAAGGCAAGCGCGTCGTCGGCCGCGAGAATATCGAGAATTTTTGAAAGATCACGGCGCGTTGCCATCACCGGATGGCGTTCGCGCACGAGGATTTGATCCTCGCCGGACATCCGTTCCACGACGAATGTTTCAAGCTTCGCATTGAGTTGCGGTGCCGCCGTGAGGTCGATCCGCGCCGCGAGCCAACTCGCGACCGCATTCTCGTCCGCGGCTTGCGCGACCACCCTCCGTAAGTCGTTCATGTCCAGGCCGAGCCGGCGGATCACATACGCGCTGAACCCTCGGTCGTGATTGAGGTACTCTCCGAGGCTGCCGCCGGGAAGCTCGGCTCGGAGCTTGTCGATCGTGCGCAACAAGAAGTAGAACCCGAGCAGCGTCTCGCGCGGCCCGCGCGGCGCGTGCTTGCGCAGGTTAAGGGGCGTCATGAGCTGCTAGGAGAAATGCGAATCTTTTGCAAATATTCCTCCCCATGGCAGCGCGAGCTCATTATGTGACCCGCCCCCGGGGATCGATCGCGTCCGTTCTGGCGCGGGAGCAGCGCTTTCTTTCGGCGTCGCAGATTCATCGCAAACTGCGGCGCGCGGGCGAACGCGTCGCGCTCTCGACGGTGTACCGGACGCTCGACCATCTGCGGGCAAAGGGCGACGTCACGGCACGCCCGGACGCGGATGGCGAGGCGACCTATTTACTGTGCGAGCCGGTTCGGCATCATCATCACGCGATTTGTACGAGGTGCGGGTGCGTTGAGGACGTCGATTGCGAAGCGATGGAACGGTTCGCCGAATCCCTGCGCAGCCTACACGGCTTCGAACTCGACGGACATGCGGTAGAGTTCTCTGGGCGATGCCGCTCGTGCCGATGACACGATTCGTCGCGATCGGGATTCTCGTGCTGTTGTCAGCCTGCGCGCACAAGGCGAGCGGTCCGCTCCGATTGTTTGCGGGCGATGCGACGAAGATTCGCGTCGTCACCACGATCTCCACGCTGAATTCGTTCGTGCAAGGCGTGGGCGGCGAGCGGGTAATCGTGAAAAACATCGTGCCCGTCGGCGCTTCGCCGGAGACGTTTCAGCCGGCGCCCCAAGACGTCGCGACCGTGGCCGACGCGCAACTCCTGGTCGAGAACGGTGCGGGCTTAGAGTCTTGGCTCGATCGGCTGCTCCGCGACGCGGGCGGCAAGAACTTGCGCGTCGTAGTCGAGGCCGACGGCTTGCCGGTAAAGGATCTCAATCCGCACCTCTGGATGGATCCGGTGCTCGCGCAACGCTACGTGGACAAAATTTGGGTTGCCCTCTCGGACCTTGACCCCGCACATGCGAGCGTCTATCGGCGCAACGCCGCAGCGTATAAGCGTCGCCTCCAGCGGCTGCGCGACGACATTGCCCGCCAGATCGCCACGATTCCGCCATCCCATCGGTACATGATCGTCTTTCACAACGCCTGGCAGTACTACAACGACCGCTTCGGCATTACGACGCTGGGCTTCGTCGAGCGCAATCCCGGACAAGAACCGAATCCGCAGCAGATCGCGCGCCTCATCGATCTTGCGAAGGCACACCAAGTGCACGGCGTCTTCAGCGAGCCGGAGTACAGCCCGAAAATTCTCTATGCCATCGCACAGGGCGCGGGGCTCAGGGTCGTCGAGAACCTCTACGACGACTCCGTAGGCACCGATTCTCGCGTCTCCAACTACCTCAACATGCTGCAGTACGACACGAACGTCATCGTCCAAACGCTGAAGTGACCAGCGAGGCCGTCGTGGCTCGTGAGCTGAGCGTTAGATATGACGACTTTGCCGCATTGGTTGACGCGACGTTCGGGGTGCGGTACGGCGAGGCGCTCGGGATCGTCGGCCCAAACGGATCGGGCAAGTCCACGCTGCTCAAGACCATTGCGGGCCTGCTCAGGCCTTCGAGCGGCGAGCTTCGGGTGCTGGGCGCGTCTCCGCGCAATCTTCCCGCCGGCACGATCGCGTACGTGCCGCAAGTCGAAGCCGTCGATTGGTCGTTTCCTGCAACGGTCTGGGACGTCGTCGCGATGGGGCGCTTCGCGCGGCTGCGTTTTTGGCAGCACTTTAACGAACGCGACGACCAGGCCGTGCGCGAGGCATTAAACGTCGTGGGCATGGCGGCGTTGAGCGATCGTCATATCGCGCATCTTTCCGGCGGACAGCAACAGCGCGTGTTCGTCGCGCGCGCGATTGCGCAGGAGCCAAAACTGCTGCTGCTCGATGAGCCGACGACCGGAGTCGACGCCGCGACGGAAGATGCGCTGGGTGAGATCGTGCGGGGGCTCGTGCGCGACGGGATGCCGATTCTCATGGCCACGCACGACCTGGATCGCGTCGACGAATGGTTCGACCGGCTCTTGGTGCTCGATCGTCGCGTGCTCGCCCTGGGAACCCCGCGCGAGGTCGTGGATTCCGGGGCCTATGCGGCAATTCGAGAGCACACGCACATCCACGGACACCTTCGGCACGATCACGACCCGCACGCAGCTCACGCGGCGCATCCCGAATTGCACCCTTCGAGAGGCTCAGGGTGACGTCAGTGCTGACTGAGCCGTTTCACTACGCGTTCATGCAGCGCGCGTTCGTCGCCGCGCTGGCCGTCGGGCTGCTCTGCTCCACGATGGGCACGTACGTCGTGCTTCGCAAACTGTCGTTCATCGGCGACGGCATCGCTCATGCCTCGTTCGCCGGGATCGTGATCGCATATCTTCGCGGGGCGAATTTTTACATCGGCGCCGGCGTCGTCGCGGTGGTGACGGCGCTCGGCATCGGCTTCGTCCACCGGCGGGGCCGCATCTCCCTCGACACGACGATCGGCGTGCTGTTCACGGGAATGTTTGCGCTGGGCGTCTACTTGATGAGTCAACAGCGCAGCTACGCGGTGGATCTGCAGAGTTTTCTCTTCGGCGACATCCTGGCCGTTGCGCCGCAGGATCTCTGGCTGATATTAGCACTGAGCATCGTCGTCGCGGCGGCCGTCATCGTGCTCTTTCGGGGATTGTTGTACACCACGTTCGATCCGGTCGTCGCGCAGGCCAGTGGAATCGCCGCGCCGGCGCACGAGTATGCGCTGCTCGTGATGCTGGCCCTCACCATCGTCGTCTCGCTGCAGGCCGTGGGCATCGTGCTCGTTGCGGCGCTGCTGGTCACGCCGCCCGCGGCCGCGTATCAGCTCACGTCGCGCTTCGCGCCGATGATGGCGCTCTCGGCGCTGTTCGGTGCGGCGAGCACTCTCGGGGGCCTCTATCTTTCCTACTACGTGCGCGCGTCGAGCGGCGCAACGATCGTGCTGCTCGCGACGTTGCTCTTCTTCGGCGCGATCGGACTGAAGTATTTACGGCGGTTTAGCGCAGAAGCAGCGTAAACGGGGCGGTATAGACGCGGTCGTCGCCGCCGCGGAACTGCAGCCAGAGCTTGTACGTCCCGGCCGGAAGCGCCGGCAGGTTGAGTTGCATCGCCGGACCCGCAGCAGCGTGCGCCATCGCCATTCCCGCGTTCATCTGCATAGCTCCCGCGCCCTTGACCGTCGGGTGTAGGTGCACGTACTGCAGGGTCGCGACGTTGATGAAGACGGCGTGCGCCGCCGCCCCGAGATACGGCCGCAAGTCGCTCGCGGGCGCGCCGTTGCGCGACACGTTGAAGGCAAGCGATTGTGCCTGATTGGCGCGCAGCGTCGTCGCGCCGAGGGATGCCGTGTACGGAGCGACCGCTACGCTCGCGTTCGAGAGAGCGATCGAGACGGGGAATGCCGTCAGCGGCTCATCGTTCGCAAGCGTAAAACGGAAGACTTGCTGCCCGATCCCGCGCGGCGTCGTGTCGGCATACACGTAATAGCGGTGGTACGGGTTCTTCTTTATCGCTTGTGTGAACGCGCCCGTCGTCGCGTCGAACGCCGGATGCAGGTGCATGAACTCGGCGAAATCATCGCGGACGACGATCAGATGCATCAGTTTTTCCATGTCCATGTCGTAATCCAGTAGTATCTTGCGCTCGGGCCCGAATTGCCGGATGACGAGGGTGGCGTTGCCTTCGGAGAAGGTGCTGCGCGCGAGCGACGTGATCTTAGGCGTGCCGCCCAGTAGCGCGAACGCGCCGTTCTGGACCCGCACCACGCTCGCCCAGGCAACGCTCAACGCACAGAATGCCAGCAGCGCTGCGGATGCAACCGCCGCAAACGTTACTCCGCCGCGCGTACGACCTTCCATCTCTCATCCTCCAAAGGCTGCACGTAGCCCGCCGACGCGAGCGCCTCGAGCGCTTCGCGCAGCACGGCGCGTTCGTTCTTGTTCGGCATTCCCGCCCAGCGCATCGCCAGCGCGTTAAGCTCCAACGTCGCTTCGGGCACGAGCGCATCGCGAAGAAAGGACTGCGACAGCTTCACCCGCTCCATGCGCCGCGCCACGGGCTCCAGTGCCGCTTCAAACGAGGTGTCCGATGACGCTTGCGATGGCCGAGCCTGGGTGCTCTGATCAATACGGCGCGGCGTGAAGAACGTGCGAACGATCGGGTCCGCGAGCGTGCCCGCAAACTCGCCGACGACCGTTCCGGCGCTTTGCAGCGGCGACGCGTTCACGACGGCGCGCCGCCGCTTGATTCCGCGAAGAATCGCGCGCGCGATGCGATCCGGTTCGCGGGGCGCAATGCCGCGCGGCCGGTGTATGCCGATTGCCGCGTGAAACTCGGTGGCGACCAGGCCGGGGTCCACGTAGACGACGGTGACCCCGCGAGGACGTAACTCGCGGCGCAGCTGAATCGCCGCGGCGCGAATCGCCGCTTTGGCGGCGGCGTAGGCGCCCCACTGTGGCAACGGAATGCGCGCGCTGCCCGAACCTATGAAGACGAGCGTTCCTCGCGCCTCTTGGAGCGACGCAAGGGCGGCGCGCGCGAGCCGCAACGGCGCGACGACGTTGAGCCGCCACGCAGCGTCGAGTTGCGCGTCGCTCTGCTCGAGCAGCGCGCCGTACGCGCCCGCACCGGCGTTGTTGACGACGACGTCAATCCGCCCAAACGCTCGCAGCGCCGCATCTACGATTCGGCCTGCGCTTTCCGCTGCCGTAACGTCCGCGCGCAGCGCTATGCAACTTCCGCCGGCGTCCGTTATCGTGCGGCGCAGCTCTTCGAGCCGGTCGTCGCGGCGCGCCACGGCGACGACGCGGTAGCGCTTCGACGCCGCGCCGAGCGCGAGCGCACGACCGATGCCCGAGCTCGCGCCCGTCACGATCATCGTGCGCGTCGCCGGTTCTGCGTCAGGCATGCGTGTCGCAGTATGCTCGATACTCGCGCTCGATGCTGTCGGGAAGGCCGCTATAGTGTTCGTCTTCGCCGGCGATCGCGGATGGCGGCTCCGCCGTTTGCGGCGCGGTCGCGGCCGCCCGGCGCAAGGTTTCCGCGATCGGTTTCAACGTTCCGTCGCTGCGGACGACGCCGAAGTGCAGCTCATGCGGCGCGCGATCGAATGGCGGTAGATTCGCGAGCGACGGGTCGTAATCGGCCCAGCACCACCAGAACGCCCCAAGCGCTCCGCACGACTGCAAACGCTCGATCACGGCCCGCCCGTAGGTCGCCATTTCGTCCTCGTCCAAGCACGCGAAGCCGTTGATGCGCGAAGTTCCCGGCGGACACTGCGGGTTGCCGAACTCGCTGAAGAGCACCGGCTTGTGGCTGAACGACTGCTGCAGCTGACACAGGAATGGTACGACGTTCGTATCGAGCCGCCCGCGCGAAAACTTACTGTAGACCGAATAACCGTGCATCGTGGCAAAAGGCCACGGCGCCGCCACGGTGGACGGTCGCAGCCGGCGGTCTTGCTCGAGGTCTTCGCCGTGCATTCCGGCTGTCGCGCGCACACCGGAGAACTGCAGCAGCGCGTCGCTCAAGCGCAGGCTCCACTCCGCCGCGTCGCCGGACGAGTCCGGCTGCCGAAGGTTGGAAAACTCGTTGCCGAGGTCCCACGCGAAGAGCGCGGGATGGTCGCGCACGCGCTCGGCGACGCGCCGGCAGAAATCGACTTGCGCCCGCACGAGCTCGGGATCGGCATAGAAGTCGCCGATCGCGCGCTCCACGATGGCGCCGCCCGCGATCGTGCGAAAGCGGCCTTCGACCGTTTCGCGCCCCAGCGTCCATCCCGGCAGCCAGTTGACGCCGCTCATGTGCCCGCAGAAGAGCGTCGGCATCGCGTGAAGTCGGGCGCCGGCGATGCGGTCCATGACGGCGTCGAAGTTGCGCAGTGCAATATCGTTCATGCGGCCGGGGTCCGGCTGAAATGCCTCCCACATCAGAAAAAACCGCACGACGTCCAGCCCCAGCTCCTTGATGCGCGCGAGATCCTCGGCGATCTCGTCGATATCGAAGCGCTGCCACATGTACATGGCACTGCTGCGCGGCCAGTAGTTGATTCCAAATAGAAATCGCGGCATATATTTACCTTCGCCCTTCGACGTAGTTTATCCCGAGCCGGGCATGACATGCGTGAGCGCGGCGCGAAAGCGCCGTGCGGTGGCGCAGCCAAGAGATCCCGTGGTC
This sequence comes from Vulcanimicrobiota bacterium, assembly GCA_019240755.1. Taxonomy (GTDB): domain Bacteria; phylum Vulcanimicrobiota; class Vulcanimicrobiia; order Vulcanimicrobiales; family Vulcanimicrobiaceae; genus Cybelea. The sequence continues at coordinate 11,139 of JAFAXS010000112.1, read as the reverse complement.
GGCATCATCATGGGCAGCCGCTCGGACTGGGAGACGATGTCGAGCGCTCGCGCGACGCTGGACGAGTTGGGAATTCCATCCGAGGTTCGCGTCGTTTCCGCGCATCGAATGCCGGATGAAATGTTCGACTATGCCGCATCGGCGAGGTCGCGCGGCCTGATGGCGATCATTGCGGGCGCGGGCGGCGCGGCGCACCTGCCCGGCATGACGGCCGCCAAAACGCTCGTGCCTGTGATCGGCGTTCCCGTGCAGTCGCGCGCCGGGGGCTTCGACTCGCTGCTCTCGATCGCGCAGATGCCGCCTGGCGTTCCCGTCGCAACAATGGCGATCGGCGGCGCGGTGAACGCCGCGTTGTTCGCGGCGCGAATCGTGGCGCTGCACGACGACGGCGTCGCGCAGCGCCTCGCGGCCTACGTTGCTCGCATGCACGACGCAGCCGCCGACAGCACGCTGGATTGAAATCGGTCGAGACCATCGGCGTGATCGGCGGCGGTCAGCTCGGCCGCATGTTCGCGCTCGACGCCAAGCGGATGGGCTACTACGTCATCACGCTCGATCCGCAAGAGCATTCGCCGTGCGGCCAAGTCGCCGACGAACAGATCGTGGCGGCCTACTCCGATCTCGACGCGATCGTCGACCTCGGACGGCGCAGCGACGTCATAACGTACGAGTTCGAGAACATCGACATTGCGTCGGTGCGCCACCTCGAAGCCCTTCGCCATCGCGTCTCACCGTCCAGCGGCGTGCTCGAGGTCACGCAAAATCGCCTGCGCGAAAAAGAGTTCGCCAATAGCGCCGGCATTCCGACCACGCGTTTTGCCGCCGTGCATACGACTGCAGAACTGAGCGAAGCGGCGCGTACAATCGGCTTTCCCGCGATCCTCAAGCTCGCGCACGGCGGTTATGACGGCAAGGGACAGTGGCCCGTTGCTTCGCAGGCCGAGGCCGAGCAGGCATTCGCCGCCGCCGGCGCCGAGCTGATCTTCGAGCGGCGTGTTCCATTGGCCGGTGAAATCAGCGTGATCGCCACGCGAAACGCGGGCGGCGAGATCGTCACCTACCCCGTTGCGGAGAACGCGCACGACCGCGGCATTCTCACGCAGACGATCGCTCCGGCACGCGTTGACGCAAACCTCGCCCAGCGCGCCCAAGAGTACGCGAAGCGCGTCGGGCAAGGCCTGCGAATCGTGGGAACGTATTGCGTAGAGTTCTTCATTTCGCAGAACAGCGAGCTGCTGCTCAACGAGATCGCGCCGCGACCCCACAACAGCGGCCACTATACGATCGACGTCACGCCGTGCTCGCAGTACGAGCAGCACGTGCGCGCGATCTGCGACCTGCCATTGTCGCCGCCGCGCCTGCTCTCCAATGCGATCATGATGAACGTGCTCGGGACCGGCACGGGCGATCATCTGGCCGGCGTCGCGGATCTGTTAGGCGACCCGTCCATTGTGCTGCACGTCTACGGCAAGCGCCACGCGGTCGCGCGCCGGAAGATGGGGCACTTTACGATGCTCGTGGACGGTCCCGTTGACGAGGACGCGATCGAGCGCGCCCACCGCGCGCATGCCAAACTCCACTGGCAATCGTAGCCTAAAGGGCCGCGGTTGCGCTTCATCCGAATAGCCGAGCGATGATCGTTCGGGCCGGTGTCCTGTACGACGGCACGCTGGAGGCGCCCAAGCGGAACGTCGATATCGTCGTCGAGGGCGGAACAATCGGCGAAATTCGCGCCGCCGGCGGCGAGTGCGACCTCGAAGCCGCGTGCGTGACACCCGGCTTAGTCAACGCGCACGCGCACCTCGAGGGCAGCGGCGAGCCGGACCTGATGGGAATGATCGCCGCGACGACGCCGGCGCAACGTCTCTTGCGCGCCGTCGCCAACGCGCGGAAATCGATCAAGGCCGGCGTGACGACGATTCGCGACCTCGGAAGCTCCAATCGCATTGCCGCCGACGTGCGCGACGCGGTTGAGGAGGGCAGAATTCCGGGCCCGCGGATGCGCGTTGCCGGCGCGGTGCTCTGTATGACCGGCGGGCACGGTTGGCCGATCGGCCGTGCGGTCGACTCGCCGTGGGACGCGCGCAAGGCGGTACGCGAGCAGCTCTGGGGGGGCGCCGACTGCATCAAGCTGATCGCCACGGGCGGCGTGCTGACCAAAGGCGCCGTTCCGGGAGTCGCGCAACTGACGCCCGACGAGCTCGAGGCGGCCGTTGACGAAGCCCACCGTCATGGTCTGCGCGCCGCGGCGCACGCGATCGGAACGCAAGGCATCAAGAACGCGTTGCGCGCCGGCATTGACTCCGTCGAACACGGAACGCTCGTGGACGACGAATGCATCGAGCTGCTCACGCAGCGGCGCGGGTATCTGGTTCCAACGCTGAGCGCCCCGACGTGCATCCTTGCACATCTGGAAGAGGGACGCCAACCGCAGTACGTCGCCGACAAGGCCCGCGCGCTCGGCGACGTCATGGTTGCGAATCTTCGTCGCGCGGTCGAAGCCGGCGTGCGCATTGCGGGCGGCTCCGACGCGGGAACTCCCTATAACTACCACGAGGATTACGCGCAAGAAGTCGAGCTCATGTCGTCGCTGCTCGGTATGACGCCGCAGCAGGCGCTGCACGCGGCGACGAACGTCGCGGCGGAGCTCGTCGGACTGCATCGCGGCATTCTTACGGCCGGCGAACCGGCGGATCTGCTGCTCTTGCGGCGCGATGCCGGCGACGACGTCCGCGCGCTGCGCGACCCACAGCTGGTGCTCAAAGGCGGCGCAATCCAATGACGCGTCGCTAAGATGGACCTTCGCGGGCGGCGGATCGCCGTGCTGGCGGCGATCTCCTGGCCCGCGCCGCCGCCCGGCTACGGACCGTGGGAGCAGGTCGCGTTCAACGTCGCGGACGGCATGCGCCGGCGCGGCTTAGACGTTACGCTGTTCGCGACCGGCAACTCGCATTTCGATGGCAACCTGATCTCGGTCGTCCCCGTGGGACTCAACGAAGATCCCGCGCTCAACGGCGAAGTGTACACGGCGCTCCACATCGCGAGCTGCTTCGCGCGCGCTGCCGACTTCGATTTGATTCACAACCACCTCGATTGGAAGCCATTAACCTACGCGTTGAGCTCGAACGCGCCGCCGCTGATTACGACGATCCACGGCTTCTCCTCGCCGCAGATACTCGCCGCCTACTATACCGGCGCGGCGCGCAGCTTCTACTGCTCGATCTCCGATGCCGACCGCGATCCCGGCTTGGAATACCTGGCCACGACGTACAACGGCATCGACCCGGCGGAGTTTACGTTCCGCGATCGTCCCGGCGACTATCTCTGTTTCTTAGGACGCTTTCATCCCGAGAAAGGAACGCATCTGGCGATCGAAATCGCGCGCCGCGCGGGCGTTCGGCTCAAGATGGCGGCGATTCCACACGACGAAACGTATTTTCGCGAGCAGGTCGCTCCGCATATCGACGGCGATCGCGTGCAGTTCCTGGGAGCGGTTCAGCGCGATGCCCGCAACGAGCTGCTCTCGAACGCGCTCGGACTCGTTCACATGACCACGCGCCCCGAGCGTTTCGGGTTGACGACGATCGAGGCTATGGCCTGCGGCACGCCGGTGCTTGCCGCCGACATGGGCTCGATGCCGGAGATCGTCCTCGACCGCGTCACGGGTTTTCTCTGCGGCAGCGTCGAGGACGCGGTGGCGAACGTTCCGCGCCTGGCCGCGCTGGACCGGCGCGCCTGCCGGCGGCGGGTGGAAGAAAAGTTCAGCCTGGAGCGCATGATCGACCGTTATTTGGAGGCGTACGCGGTTGCCTTGCAGCGCCGGCTGCCGCCCGCGCCGGGCGACGCCGTGCTAAGCGCGCGCCGGCACGACTGGTGGGACCGTCCGATGGCGTACACGGAGATTCCGCCCAAACCGAAGAATCTCGGTTTCCTATGATCGGCGAGCGAGTCGAACGAGACTACACGGGGCGATCGCTTTTCGACAAGCTCGGCGTGGTAGCGAACGCGCACGTCGCATTGATCGGCTGCCACGAAGAAGTCTTCACGACGAACTTGAACGCCAGGCTCGCCAAGGCGGCCTCGCAGTCGCTGCGCACGCGCTACGACATTATCTTCTTGCGAATCGACGGCCCGCGCGATCTGCCGCGCATTCCGCGCGCGGCCGTGCACCTCAAGTTGAACGGCGCGCTCTGGGTGTTTCATCCCAAAGGGCGTGGCGCCGCGCCGACGGATGCCGAAGTGCGCTCGACCGGCCTCGCCGCCGGTCTCGTCGACAACAAGATCAGCGCATACAGCGAATCGCACACTGCGACCCGCTTCGTAATCCCGCTCGCACTCCGCTAGCCCTTAGACTGGGCTCGCGGCTTCCATTGCCTGGTAGGCCTTGCTCGTCAACGTGTGATCGATGACGCCGGCAATGAAGCGCGAGGCGGCGCGCACCTTGGCGAGGTCGACGCCGGTTTCGATGCCCATCTGGTGCAGCATGTAGAGAACGTCTTCCGTGCCGACGTTGCCGGTCGCGCCGGGGGCGTAGGGGCAGCCGCCGAGACCGCCCGAAGATGAATCGAACTTTGCCACGCCGTGTTCCAAGCCGGCGTAGACGTTGGCCAACGCGGTGCCGCGCGTATCGTGGAAGTGCAGTGCGATTCGATCGAGCGGGATTACGCGCGCGAGCAGCGGCACCAGGGTTGCGACTTGGCTCGGGACGCCGACGCCGATGGTGTCGCCGATGGAAAGCTCGTCGCAGCCGAGCTCCATCAACTTGACGCACACGTCCACCACCATCTGCGCACTCACCGCGTCGCCGAATGGCGACCCGAAGGCGGTCGAAACGTAGCCCCGGACCCAGACTTTGTCGCGTTGCGCGGCGCGCACGACGTCGCGGAACGTCTCCAATGACTCGTCGATCGTCATGTTGATGTTGCGCTTCGTGAAGTTTTCCGACGCGGCCGTGAATACCGCGATGGCGTCGGCGCCCGCCTCGCGTGCGCGCGTGTACCCTCTGAGATTCGGCACGAGCACCGGATAGCGAACGCCGGGCGCTTTCCGAATGCGAGCGAAGACCTCGGCCGCGTCCGCGAGCTGCGGTATCGCCTTCGGGCTGACGAACGACGTCGCTTCGATCCACTGTAATCCGCTCTCGGAGAGCAGGTCGATGTACCGGACCTTGTCGTCGGTCGCGATCAGCGCTTTCTCGTTCTGCAGCCCGTCGCGCGCGCCCATCTCGAAGATCGTTACGCGCTTGGGCAGCGTCACTGCAGCTCCACCAGCGACGCGCCGGCCGTCACGAGCTGCAGCTCCTTCACGAAAACGGATTTCACGGTGGCGGCGGCCGGCGCCTCGATTCGGTGTTCCATCTTCATCGCCTCCAGCACGACCAGTAGCGCGTGTTCCTCGACCGCGTCGCCGGCTCGCACTGCGACCTTCACGATCTTGCCCGGCATTGGCGCCACGACCGCGGACTTGTCGCCGGAGCCACGCTGCGCGGCGGCGTCGTCGCCGTGCGGCGGAGGCGCGAACGAAAATGACCAGCTGCCACGATCGACGTCAACGCGCACGGCGCCGTTTTCCCACGACGCCTTTCCAACGAGCTCCGCGTCGTCCAAGCGCGCGTGCAACGCGTCGCCTCGCCGAAACGCGCGCAGGCCGCCGGACCGGTCGCCCGAGAGTCGCCACGCGCCTTGCTCGGCGAGCGCGTCGGCGGTCACGTCCACGACGCCGGCATCGTGCTGCATCCGCACGGGAATGCCGACGGCGCCGACGCGCCACGGCGCGTAACGATCCAGCAACGCCGCCGCAACGCAGAGCGTAATCGCATCCTCTGGAGGCGGGTGCCGCGCAAACACCGATTCGTCCAAACGGAGCGCGAGGAAGCTCGTCGTCGTCTCGCCGGCGGCAAACGCGCGATCGGCGGCGATCCATTGCAGCAGCGGGAGGTTGGTGCGCACGCCGCCCACGCCGCACTCCGCCAGCATGCGTCCGAAGCGTGAAATTGCGCACGCGCGATCGTCGCCGAACGCAATCAGCTTCGCGAGCATCGGATCGTAGTAGTGCCCAACCTCGCTTCCGGCGCAGACGCCCGCATCCACGCGAACGCCCGGGCCGGCCGGCATGGTCCAAGTCGTTATTGTGCCCGTCGAAGGGAGCATGTCGTTCGCTGGGTCTTCCGCGTAGAGCCGTCCCTCGATAGCCCAGCCCCGCGGCGTGAGCGCATCCTGCGAGTACGTCAGTCGTTCTCCGGCGGCGATGCGCAGCTGCCACTGCACCAGGTCCAGGCCGTAGACGAGCTCCGTCACCGGATGCTCCACCTGCAAGCGCGCGTTCATCTCCAAAAAGTAGTACGCGCCGTTTCGATCGAGCATGAACTCGCACGTTCCCGCGTTGACGTAGCCGACGGATTTGGCCGCGCGCACCGCCGCGGCGCCCATTTCGGCGCGCAGTTTTTCGTTCAGCGCGACGGATGGAGTCTCTTCGACGATCTTTTGATGGCGCCGCTGAATCGAGCACTCGCGCTCCCCGAGATGCAGAGTCGTGCCGTGGGCGTCGGCCAGTATTTGGAACTCGATGTGGCGCGGGTCGCGCAAGTAGCGCTCGAGCAGCACGGTCGAATCGCCGAAGGCGGCCAGTGCCTCGCGCTTGGCGGATTCGAGCGACTCGTCGAACCGTTGCGCCGAGTCGACGACACGCATCCCTCGTCCGCCGCCGCCGGCGCTGGCCTTGATCAGCAGCGGAAAGCCGATGCGCACGGCGTGCTCGCGCAGCGTCGCGGCCGACTGATCCTCGCCGTCGTACCCCGGCACGGTCGGCACGTCGAACTCTCGGACGCGGCGCTTCGCTTCGATCTTGCTGCCCATCGCCGCCATCGCCTCGGGCGTCGGCCCCACGAAGGTTATTCCGGCGGCACGTACGGCAAGCGCGAACTCGGCGCGCTCGGAGAGAAACCCGTAGCCCGGATGGATGGCGTCAGCGCTCAAATCGCACGCCGCCGCAATGATCGCCTCCGCATCCAAGTACGATTGTGCGGCCGCCGGCGGACCGACGCAGCGCGCGTCGTCCATGAACTGCAGGTGATACGCCTGCGCATCTGCTTCCGAGTAGATGCCGAGCGGTGCGATCTCCAGCTCGCGCGCGGCCCGCGCAACGCGTACCGCGATCTCGCCGCGGTTCGCGACGAGCAGTCGTTTGATCACTCCGAAAATGACGCGGGGCGGCGTTCCAAGAATGCGCGCAGCCCCTCTTGACCCTCGGCGCTGATGCGTTGCTGCGCGATCGCGCGCGCCGTGATCGCGCGCGTGCCGTCGTACGCGTTATCCAGCACTCGCCGGATCAATAGTTTCGCGGCGCTGACGGCGTGAGGTCCGGCGGAACGCAGCTCGCTCAAATACCGCTCGACCGCGTCGCCGAGCTCGCCTTCGGTCACGACTTCGTGAACGAGGCCTATCTCTAGGGCCTTGCGAGCGCCGAACCGTTCGCCGGTGAGAAAGAACCGGCGCGCCTGGGACGCTCCGATCTTGCCGAGAACGAACGGCGAGATGACAGCGGGGATGATCCCGAGCTTCACCTCGGTGAAGCCGAAAATCGCATCCTCGGCGGCGACGACGATGTCGCAGACACCCGCAAGCCCGGCGCCTCCGCCCAGCGCGGCTCCGTGAACACGTCCGACCACCGGCTTGGAACAGTTGTCGATCGCGCGAAACATGTCGCTCATGCGTTCCGCATCGCGGACGTTCTCGTCGAAACTCAGATCGAGCGAACCGCGCATCCAGCCGATGTCGGCTCCGCCGCAGAAGACCTTGCCTTCGCCGGCCAGTACGACGGCCCGCACGTCGTCGGCCGCCGTTATCTCGGTGAAGGCCTCGTGCAGTCGTTCGATGAGCTCTGCGTTGAACGCGTTGCGCACCTCGGGGCGGGCGAGCGTCACGTGCGCGACGCCGCCCGAAAGCTCGACCGTCACGCTCTGCGCCATGGCCGCGATCTAGTTCGCGGCGCCATCCAAGTGGGCCTCGCGCGCGTTCTCTTGAAGAGAGCCGATGAAATGAGCGACGCGCCGCGTTCGTGGATCTACCGCTACCCGCTGCTGGTTCGCATCAGCCACTGGGTCTGGTTGGTCGCGTTCTTCGTTCTGGTCGGCAGCGGTTTGCAGATCTTCAACGCGTCCCCGAATCTCGACGCGTCCGACAAGAGCGACCCCGCACGCCGCGTGCTCGCGATCGGCTCTCCGTCGGATGGCCACGGAACGACGACGCTGTTCGGCCGCACTTTCACGACCACCGGCGCTTTGGGCTGGACGAGCGACGGAATGGGAGGCAGGGGCGCCCACGCGTTTCCGGCATGGACGACGATTCCGGGATATCAGGACCTCTCCGGCGGGCGGCGCTGGCATCTCTTCTTTGCGTGGATTGCCGCGCTGTGCTGGCTCGTGTGGCTCGTGGTCAGCGCTTTTCGAGGAAAGCTTCGCGACATGGTGCTGCGCGTCAGCGACATTCCGAAGCTGTGGCCGATGCAGGCCTACTATCTCAAGTTGCGCGCGCAGCCTCCGCCGTACGGCATCTACAATCCGCTGCAGAAGGCGGCCTATACCGCCGTGCTCTTCGTCATCGCGCCGCTCGTCGTGATCACCGGCCTCGCGCTCTCGCCCGGCATCGACGCGATCGCGCATCCGTTGACCGCGATTTTCGGCGGACGGCAGTTCGCGCGGCTGTGGCATTTTGCCGGCATGCTCGTGCTGCTTGCGTTCTTTGCGCTGCACGTCTTTCAAGTGTTCACCCAGGGCCTCGCAAACCAGATGCGCTCGATGATCACGGGCTGGTATCAACGATGAGGCGCCGTCTCTTCATCGCGTCGTCCGTCTCGGCGCTGGCTGGTTGCGGGCCGATCAGCGCGGCGCTCAACGGCAACGATGGCGTGCGCCGCGCGCTGGCCTCCGCCGAGGCGCTGAATCACGCGCTCATTGGAACCCACGGCTTGGCGCGCGAGTACGGCGAGCGCGACGTTGACCGGCACTTTCGCATCAACGGCTTTGCAACGCCGTCGGACGCGCACTACGCGGATCTGCTCGCGTCGAAATTTGCGCGCTATCGTTTGATCGTGGACGGGGCCGTGGAACGGCCGGCGGCGTTCTCGCTGAGCCGGCTCGACGGCCTCGCGAGACAAACGCAAATTACGCGCCACGACTGCGTCGAAGGCTGGAGCGCGATCGGAAAGTGGAGCGGGGTGCCGTTGCGGGTTGTGCTCGACGAAGTTCGTCCGCGCGACTACGCGCGCTACGTCGTCTTCCGGTGCATGGATAACGACGGCGCCGGGACTCTCTACTATGAGAGTCTCGATCTACACCAGGCACGCCATCCTCAGGCGTTGCTCGCCCTACGGCTCAACGATGCGCCGCTCGATGCGGACCACGGAGCGCCGGTACGCCTGCGCGTCCCGACACAACTCGGTTACAAGAGCGCCAAGTGGATCGCGCGCATCGAGGTGGTCGGGAGCCTGGCTCGCGTGGGCGGCGGCCAGGGCGGGTATTGGGAAGACCAAGGGTACGAATGGTATGCCGGCATTTGACCGCGGCGGCGCGTCACGATCGCGCGAGCGGGTGCGTTATCGCATCGTCATGACCAGGGGCGCGCTGGTCACCGTTGCTCTGGCTCTTCTCTTGGGGAGTTCCGCGGATGACCTGCGCGTCTCACTGAGGACCACCGCCGCAGCCTATTACGCCAAGATGGCGGCGATCGCGCCGGTCGCCGGCCCCGATACGACCTACGATTACTACGAGCGCCTGCGCGACGACGCCGACACCCTCGACGCTTCGGCCGTTCCGGCCGGATACACGGCGCAAGAGTGGAGCGTTCTCGTTCGGCGCACGGCAACGCTCGACTTGAGTCTCGCGCAGCAGTTGCTCGGCGGTCAATTTACCGATCCCGCATCCATCCGCGGTCTCGGCGAAACGCTCGTCAGGTCGTCGCGCGACGGGGCGATGCAGCCCGTCGCGATCTACGTACCGTCGAGCTATCGTGCTGCGCGTCCGGCGCCCGTGATCGTGTGGCTGCACGGGCGCCCGCAGTCGGAATCCGAGCTTCTGGCGACGCCCGGCCTAACCGATCTCGCGGAGCAGACGGGCTCGATTCTCGTCGCTCCGTGGGGACACGGATACTACAACTTCCGGGGCTCGGCCGAGGACGTCTACGACGCGCTGCACGCGGCACAGCGCGCCTTCGCTGTCGATCCCCGCAAGCAGTTCTTAGCCGGTTATTCGATGGGTGGATTCTCGGTATTCGAAGTCGCCCCGGTGCACCCGACGCAGTGGGCCGCCGTCATGTCGGTCGCGGGTTCGCTACTCGGTACCAACGCGCAGCGAGTGCTCTCCACGCTGGCGCGAACGCCGTTCTATATTTTGACCGGCACGAAGGACGATAGCATCCCAACGCAGTTTCCGGCGACGACGGCCGTCTATCTCGCGCAGGCGGGCGTGGGCGTGTCGTTCTATTCGCAGCCCGGAGGCACGCATCGCCTCGTGACGATCCTGCCGATCCTGAACCAAGCCTTTCACGACATGTTGAGCGGCATCGTGCGAACGCCGCCGGCGGGATTTATGGCGACTGCTCTTCCGGCCTCGATTCCGCCGATGACGATGAGGCCGTAAATATGCGCGCAATCTTCAAAGCCGTTGCCGCGCCCGTTGCGGCGTGCGTGGTCGGCGTTTGCGCCGTGGCGGCGGTGCGGTACTCGCCGTCACCGCCCGGCGCGATCGCGCAACGGCTGTCGGCGTACCTCGCCGGCTACGCGAACGGCCGCTACGAGATCGTAGCGAGCCGGAAAGTCGTCGGGCATCAAGGCGGAACGGCGGCATACCAGTGGTACCTGACGATCTACTCGCCCGCCGGAGGCGGATACGTGCAGAGTTGGCAGTCTCCAGGGCCGCGCAGCGCGTTGCTTTCCCGAGTGAGCCGCGCGCAGGGAGCGGAGCGCTATTTCCCCTCGCAAATGCTCTGGATCGTCGGCGATGCGCGGCTCATGGGCGGGAGCGCGCAGCAAGCCATCGTGAAGACGCGCGAGATCGGCGCCGACTGCGGCTCCGTTTCGATCGTCATCTTGTTCGCCGATCCAAAACATGCGGATATGGTCGGCCCCGCGGCAGTGATCGGCAAC
>JAFAXS010000107.1 GCA_019240755.1 Vulcanimicrobiota bacterium | reverse complement strand
CGGGATGAGCCTTCTTCGCCGGGCGAAACTCGCGGTCAACGCCGAGGTGCAACCGTGCGTCTCCACTGCGAAACCACGCGCCGCCGCGCGCTGCAAGTTCCGGCGGTTTAGCAACTTCCTCGAAACCGAGAACGCCGGCGTAAAACTCCCGCGCCGCGTCCTCTCGTTCCGGCGGAATCGCGAGCGCAACGTGATCCAATTTAGTGAAAGCGGACACGCTCCACCGTTCCTTCGGCATGGCGCGGTTGCCCTTCAGCCGAAGTTGCATGCGTCTGTGGCAAAGGCGCGATCGGTCTACTTCTGTGCGGCGTGCGGCTTTGAGTCGCCGCGCTGGCTTGGGCGTTGCCCGCAATGCGAGGCGTGGAACTCCTTTGACGAACGACCCTTCAGCGTTGCCGCACGCCCCGTGCGGGTCGATCGAAGTACCGTGGGAGGCGCGAAGCCGACTCCGCTTCGGGAGATCGTCTCGGCTGGAGTCGAACGCTTGCGAACGGGCATGCCGGAGTTCGACACCGCGCTCGGCGGCGGAATCGTTCGCGGAAGCCTGACGCTGATCGGCGGCCCGCCCGGCGCGGGCAAGTCGACGCTCGTGCTGCAGATCGCCGCGCGATTGGCCCAGCACGGTGACGTGGTCTACGTGTGCGGCGAAGAGTCGGCAGCGCAAGTGAAGCTGCGAGCGGACAGGGTTTCCGTTCACGGTGACAAGCTCCAGCTTTATCCGGAAACGAATCTGCGTGCCGTTCTAGAGCAACTGGAGCGTCAGGCGCCCGCGGCGCTAATCGTTGACTCCATTCAAACGGTGTGGCTGCCGGAATCGGAAGCCTACGCCGGGAGCGTCACGCAGATTCGCGACTGCACGCAGGCGTTGATGGAGTACGCAAAGCGCACGGGTTGCGCCGCCTTCATCGTGGGCCATGTGACGAAAGAGGGCGCCATCGCCGGTCCGCGCCTGCTGGAACACCTCGTCGACACGGTCTTGTACTTCGAGGGAGAGCTCAGCGGCGAGTACCGCATTCTGCGCGCGTACAAGAACCGCTTCGGCTCCATCGACGAGATCTGCGTGTTTTCCATGCACGATACCGGACTGCACGAGGTCCCGAATCCTTCGGAGATATTCTTGGGCAGCCGGGCCCAGCGGCCCAGCGGGTCGTGCGTGGTGGCGTGCATCGTCGGCTCGCGCCCCGTATTAATTGAAGTGCAGGCGCTGGTCGGCGAGACGAGCTACGGCACGCCACGGCGGCTCGCCAACAATCTCGATCAACAGCGCCTCGCGATGATTCTGGCCGTGTTAGAGCGGCGAGCCGGCTTCGCGCTCGGAACGCACGACGTCTACGCATCCGTCGCGGGCGGATTACGGATCAACGAGCCCGCGGCCGATCTGGGAATCGCGCTGGCCGTCGCGTCGTCGTTTCGGAACGTCGCTATTGCGCCTCACACCGCCGTTTTCGGAGAACTCGGCCTTTCCGGTGAAATCAGGCGCGTCAGCGCGACCGACCGCCGTGAAGCCGAGGCTCGAAAGCTCGGCTACACGCAGATAGTTTCACCGCAGAACGCCGGCGACATCGAGAGCGCGATTCGAGTTGTGCTCGGATAGCCACTTAGACCCGTCCAAATTAAAGGAATGAGCACCAGCATGTCACTCACACGCGTTCAACACTTCTCTATCTCGCTCGACGGTTTCGGAACCGGTGAAGGTCAAGGTCTCGATTCACCGATCGGCCACGCCGGCGAAAGACTGCACGGTTGGATGTTCGAGACCCGATGGGGTCGCGCGATGCTCGGCCAGTCCGGCGGTACGGGAGGCGTTGATGACGCCTTCCTTCGTCTCTTTGCCCCTGGAATTGGGGCCGAGATCATGGGCGCCGGCAAATATGGCTACCCAGGATGGCACGAGGACCCAGAGTGGAAGGGCTGGTGGGGCGCCAATCCGCCGTTCCACACACCGGTATTCGTCCTCACGCATCACATGCGCCCGTCAATCCAAATGGAGGGCGGCACGACCTTTCACTTCATCGATGCCTCGCCTCCCGAGGCGCTCGAAGCAGCCCGCAAGGTCGCAGACGGTAAGGACGTACGCATTGGGGGAGGCGCTACCACGATCCGCGAGTTCCTTGCGGCCGGACTGATCGACCACATGCACGTCGTGTTGGTCCCGATTCTGCTCGGCCGCGGTGTACGGCTCTGGGACGGACTCGAGGGCCTTGAGAAAAACTACAAAGTCGAAACCGTCTCGTCGCCCAGCGGTGTGACGCATCTGACGTTCACGCGGACGGCGATGTAGCGTGTTCGGCCCGCACTTGGATGGGTTGTCGTTGGGCCATGCTTCGGCAAGCTCAGCATGACAACGGCTCTTCCGTCCTTCGACTGCGCCGCTCTGCGGCGCGCTCAGGATGACCATTGGGGGTGACGATGTTTGAGATCATCCCGAACCTGTCCGAAGGGCGCGACAGCGCCGTCGTTGCGGCCGCCGTGGATGCCGTCGCGGCGACGGGAGCACGCGTCGTCGACAGCAGCAGCGACGTCGTGCACCATCGGACCGTTCTGACGATAGTGGGGAACGGCGCTCAAGTGTTCGACGCGGCCATGGCGCTCGCGGGAGTCGCCGTGGAGCGCATCGACCTGCGCGGCCACAGCGGCGTGCATCCGCGGATCGGCGCGCTCGATGTGCTGCCGTTCGTGCCGCTGCGGGACGCGTCGCTCGCCGAAGCCGTGGAGCTGGCGCATCGGGCCGGCGCCGAGATTTGGAGGCGCTACGGCGTTCCTTCCTTTTATTATGGCGCCGCGGCGAAGCTGACCGAGCGCGAGATGCTGCCGGCGATTCGCCGCAACGCGGCGTGGGTTCCGGACGAAGGTGACGTATTGCGCCACGTCAGCGCAGGCGCGATCGCCATCGGCGCCCGCGAGATTCTGATCGCGTTCAATATCGAGCTCGCTACCGGCGATCTTTCCGTCGCGACCGAGATTGCGCGCACGATTCGGGAACGCAATGGCGGCTTGCGGACGCTCCGCGCGCTCGGCCTTCCTCGCCAAGAGGGTTGCGTGCAGGTCTCCCTCAACGTGACCGACTATGCAGCAACGCCGCTCTATCGCATCGTCGAGCTGGTACGGTCACTTGCGTCCCGGCGCGGCGTCGAACTACTCGGCTGCGAGCTGGTCGGCTGTCTGCCATGGGCGGCAGTAGAGGCGAGCGCGGCATATTATCTAGGAGTTACGGCCCTGTGATTCTTCGGTTGAGGATTTTAGTGCTCGGCGCGCTCGCGGCGGCAATTCCCCTCGGCGCGGCGGCGCAGGGCGGCCCGGGCGACGCCGGCATCTTCACGACACGCCTAGCGAATGGCCTTCGCATCGTCGTCGTTGAGGATCGCGCGGTACCGGTGATTCAGAGCGGCGTTTGGTACGGCTTTGGATCGCTCGAAGAGACGCCGGGAAAGACCGGGCTCGCTCACGCGCTCGAGCATATGCTGTTTCGCGGCACGCAGCAGGTGTCGGCCGGCGGCCTCGATGACATCATTGCACGGCTCGGCGCGCGTATGAACGGCGAGACGAACTACGACTACACGCACTTTTACTTCGAGATGCCCGCCGACAAGCTCGACGTGGCCCTCTACGTGGACGCCGACCGCATGGTGCACGCGGCGATGCGCGCGTCGGATTGGGCGGTCGAGCGCAACGCGGTGCTCAACGAGATCGACGGCGACGCGAGCTCGCCGTTCTTCAACTTGCTCTCGCGCGTCCGCGCGGCGGCCTTTCCCGGTCAGCCTAGCGGTCGAACGCCGCTCGGGGAGCGCGCCGACGTCGCACGTGCGACCGTTGCGGACATCGAGCGCTACTACCGGGAGTGGTATGCACCGAACAACGCGACGCTCGTCGTGGCGGGCGACGTCAACCATTCCGTCGTTTTCGACAAGGCGCAGCGCTATTTCGGCGGCATTGCGTCCAGGCGGCTTCCGCCCCGGCCGAACTTACGGCCGACGCCGTCGTCGGGCCAGACCGTCGAAGCGCAGTTTCCATTCCCGTTCGAAGTCGTGGACCTCGCCTATTCCGTTCCGGGTGATACGGAGCGCGGCGAGCCCGAAATTAGCACGCTCTCGACGCTCTTGGAAAACGAGCGATCGCCGTTCTACCGCGCGCTCGTCGAAACGAACATCGCCCTCGCAATCGAGGCCAGCGCCGACACGCAGCTGCGCGGCGGCCTCTTGCACGTCTTCATCATCCTGAATCCCGGACACGGCGCGCCTGCGGCGCAGGCAGCGTTTGAATCCACGATGCGATCGGTGCTCGAAAACGGCTTCGATGCCGACCTCGTGATCGCCGCGAAGCGCATGACGATCGCCGAACGCCTGTACGCCGCCGACTCGATTTCGTCGCTCGGCGACCTGACCGGCTACACGTACGGCATCGTCGGAGAGAAAATCGGCGACGAAGACGCGCGCTTGAGCGCCATCACCGGCGCGGATTTGCTCAACACCGCGAAGACCTATCTCAGCCGCCCGACCGTCGTCGGTCACTTGAGCCCGAACGCCAGCCCGCCGCGGCGCACGTCGGATAAGAGCAGCGCGTCGGCGACCGACGACTTCTCGAAGCGCGTTCCCAACGGACCGATCGTCGAGCCCAGTTGGATCGCACGCGCCACGCGCACGCCGACGACTGCGCGCAGCATCTTGATGCCGACCACCTTTGCGCTCTCCAACGGGCTGCGCGTGCTGGTGCAGCCGAAGACCGACCGGCCGACGTTCGTGCTGCGCGGAAGCATCGCGTCATCGCCCGCCTTCGAGGCTCCTGGTAAAGAAGGGATCTTGCAGCTCGCCTCGTCCGTGGCAGATTATGGCAGCGTCAACTATCCGTTCGCGGCGCGGCGCAAAGCGACGGATGAGATCGGCGCGTTCCTTTCGACCGGCCAAGACTTCAGCGCGCAGGGCGAGTCGCGCGACTTCGAGCGCATTGTCGCGATCCTGGCCGACGGTGAAACTCATCCGTCGTTCGTCGACCCATGGCTGCAGATCGAACGCTCGCAGATGGCGAACAGCCTGCAATCGGAGGAGAGCATCTCCGGCGTGATGATCGATCGCGCGTACAATCAGCTGCTGATGGCGCCACGCGATCCGGCGTTGCGTCGGCCCAGCGCAAGCACCGTGCAGGGCATCTCGCGCGAAGAGTTGACCGCCTACACGCAGCGCTACTGGCGCCCGGATCTCACGACGATCGCGATCGTCGGCGACGTGTCGCCACAGCGGGTCCGCAGCGCGCTCGAATCGGCGTTCGGAGCGTGGCGCGCCGACGGTCCGCGCCCCGATCCTCGCCAGATGCCGCTGCCGCCGCCCACGAGCGGTCACGACTACATCGGCACCGCCGCGAATCAAGTGTACATTCGGCTCGGACAGCCGGCAATTGCGCGCTCGAGTCGCGATTACGACACCTTCTTGGTACTGAACGAAATTTTGGGTGCCGGCGGCGCGTTCGAATCGCGCCTGTGGCAGGAGCTGCGGCAGAAGCGCGGACTCGTGTACAATGTCAGCAGCTCCCTCGAGGCCGGCACAGATCGCGGCGACTTCCGGATCGAGCTCAACGCCGCCCCGGGACGGGTGATCGCCGCGGTGGATCTGGTACGCCGCGAGCTGGAGCGGCTGCAACAGGAACCGGTCTCTTCCACGGAGCTGCAAGAAGCCAAAGTTCGTCTGGTCGGAAACGCGTTGCTCGACGAAGCGTCGTCGGGCGGCCAGGCGCGCCAGTTGCTCGACATCGCGACCAATAACTTGCCGACGGATTACTATCGCACGCTCAACGATCGCTTCGCGAGCATCACCGCGGCCGACGTCCACCGTGTCGCGCGCGAGTATCTGCGACCCAATCGGCTCGTGGAAGTCTTTGCCGGGCCCTCGGGACCGTGGTCACAAGAAGCGATCTGATCGAAACGGTCGATCCGACGACCGAAGACGTCATCGAGCGCATCCCGCGAATGAGCGCGGCGCAGCTCGAGTCGAAGGTCGCCGCGGCCGCGCGCGCCGCGAGGATTTGGGCGGCGAAGCCCTTCGACGAGCGCGCCGCGTTGCTCCGCGCGGTCGGGGCGCGCTTGGGGAGCGAACGCGAGAGCCTGGCGGCGACCGCCGTCCGCGAGATGGGCAAGCCGCTGACCCAGGCCAGAGCCGAGGTGCGAAAATGCGAATCCGCGTGCGAGTATTTTGCGGAGCACGCGGCGGCAATGCTCGCGCCGCAACCGGCGCCCTCGAACGCGTCGCGCAGTTACGTCGCGTTTCGGCCGCTGGGTGTGCTCTTGGCGATCATGCCCTGGAACTTTCCGTATTGGCAGGTGATTCGCGCCGCCGCCCCGGCGTTGATGGCCGGCAACGTGCTGCTGCTCAAGCACGCAACGAACACGACGCGCTGCGCGCTCGAACTAGAACGCCTCTTCACTGAGGCGGGGGCCCCGGAGGGCGTCTTCGGCGCGCTCGTAATCGGCGGCGAAGCGGCGTCGAAGCTGGTCGGCGATCGGCGCATCGCCGCGGCGACGCTGACCGGCAGCGAGGGCGCGGGTGCATCGGTCGCGCGCACGGCGGGCGAGCATCTAAAGAAGTGCGTCCTCGAACTTGGGGGCTCGGATCCGTTCGTCGTGCTCGCCGATGCCGATCTCGATGCGGCTTCGACGGTCGCCGTCAAGGCGCGTTTCCAAAACAACGGCGAGAGCTGTATCGCGGCGAAGCGCTTCATCGTCGAGTCCGGCGTTTACGACGCGTTCCTCGAGCGCTTCGCCGAGAAGACGCGCGCGCAGATCGTCGGCAATCCGATGGACGAAGAGACCCACGTCGGCCCGTGCGCGCGCAACGACTTGCGGGGATCGCTCGACAAGCAGGTGCGCGACACTCTGGAGCGCGGCGGCAGGCTCGTCACCGGCGGGAAGGCCGTGGAGCGCCGCGGCTTCTTTTACGAGCCGACCATCGTCGGCGACGTCGGCGGCGGCATGCCGATGTTCGATGAAGAGACCTTCGGGCCGGCGGCCGCGGTGATTCGCGCGACAGGTCGAGACGACGCGTTACGACTGGCCAATGCGTCGCCGTACGGCCTCGGGTCGAGCGTTTGGACGCGCGACGTCCAGGCCGCCGAGGAGTTCGCGGTAGGGGTTGAAGCGGGAGCGGTCTTCATCAACGGGATGGTGGCGAGCGATCCTCGCTTACCGTTCGGCGGGATCAAGCGCAGCGGTTACGGCCGCGAGCTTTCGGCCTTCGGGATTCACGAGTTCGTAAACGTTCAAACGGTGTGGATCGGCCCCGGCTAGTTCGTGGACCTGATTTCGGGTTTGGCGGCGAGATATTGCATACGACAAGACGCGCGCGGCTTCATCGAGCTGTGGGGCCTCGTACTCGTGCTCGCCGGCGCCGCGACTGCGACGCGGGCAACGTGGTGGAGGGGCACTCTCGCATGCGCCATTCTGCTTACCGGCGCTTTGGCGGCAGCGATATTCTGGGCGTGTGCGGCGTCGGCCCCGGCCTCGCTGGGAACGGTCGCCGCCAATCCTTACGGGCGGAATCTCGACGCGATGATCTGCGTGAGCTCGCACGCAGTCGAAACGATCGACGAGTGGATCTCGATCGTCGCTGCGTTCGTCGTGGCGATCGGCCTGATCGCGCTGGGAATATTCCGATTCAGAGAGTTGCCGGCCCGAGGTTTTGCGTTCGCGGCCGGCGCGGTATTGCTGCTCTTCGCAGCCGCTAACGGCGGCCTGCTGCTCGTTGGTCTTTCCTGGTGTCACTCGTCGCGACTGTTCTAACCATCGTCCACGACTTATCGTCGCGATACTGTCCGGTCGATCGCGCTCTCTTTGTGGAACGTCTCGCCGTCACCCTCGCCGCGGTCGCCTGCATCGCGCTGCTGTTGTCCGCGGTCGGGAGATTCAAACGGCTGGAGCCGAACCGGAAACAGACGTGGTATATCGCGGCATGTGCCGTCGCGCTCTTTGCGGCCGGCAGCGGCATGCTCGTCATCTTCGGTCTCTCCGGCTGCGGCGGCGCAACGGAAGCCGGCTTGACCTGGGACTGGCCGTGGTGAGCGAGTTTAGCGGCTGACCACCGCTCCGTACGGCGTGTTTAGGCCGCTCGTGATCTGCTTGATGGGCGAGCCGCCGCCGGGATAGGCGAAGGTATCGACGACGCCCCCGCCGGTGCACTGATCGGGCGCCACCAAGGGCGCTCTTCGCGACTTGACGAGCGCGAAGTCGAACGCGCACGTGGTCGAGATCGCCGTCGTGCTGACGACGTTCGACCCCAGCGTTTGGTAGATCGTTGACTGGGTGTCGCTGATCGCCATGTGCGTGCCGTCCCAGTGTATGCCGCCCGGGCTTTGCAGTTGCGGGAAGTTTCCGTAGTTGAGGCTGATGTCGGTAAATGTTTGACTGCCTGCCGGCAGCTCCGCGTACCAGAAGAATCGGTTGGAGCTGTCCATGCCGTCGACAAAGAGGTTTCCCGAGTTGTCGTAACCCAGAAATGCCGTTTGAGAGAAGTTTGCATCGCTGTAAATAGACGGCGAGCTCGAACCCGTATGAAAGAGCAGCACTTGAGTATTTCCGTTCGCGACGGCGAGATCGCCGTTGCGTGGATTGACTGCACAGTCGCTCGGATGATTCATGTCGGTCAATAGGCTTACGATCGGGTTGGTGCTCCCGTGCGCGTACTCGTAGACCGCGCCGTTCGCGTCGGCGATCCAAACGTCTCCGGACTTATCCGTGCACTCTCCCGCGGGAGACCCGAAACCGGTGAGCTGGCCGGCCGGCTTGAGGTTTGGATACGTGTAAACGTCAACGACCTGGTTGAACGAATCCGACACGTAGAGCAAAGAAACACCGCGCAGTGCCGGCTTCATCCACGATCCATGGCTTGGGCGGTGCTGCGAGAGGGGTGCAGCAACCGTCGGAATGGAACCGCCGGCGCTCTGCTGCCCCGCGCAGCCTCCCAGGACGGCGATCAGGGCCAGGGGCGCCGCGTAGCGGCCGAATTTTGGTGCGAACATCTGTAGTGCTCTCCTTGAAAAACGGTGATCGAGCACACAGCATAGCCGGCGAGGCGCACGGAAACGTCCTAGTGGGGCATCTCGCCGTCGTCCAGGCCGAAATAGTGCCCCAGCTCGTGCATTACCGTGGCCCGCACTTCTTCGACCGCTTCCTCGCGGCTGGAAGCCGCGCGGTTGATCGGGCCACGGAAGATGGCGATCTCGTCGGGCAGCAGCGGCGGGTCGTGGGAGCGCAGAGGGAGCGCCACGCCACGATAGATTCCAAGCAGCTCCGACTCCGGCTCGGCGTCGTCGAGCGTATCGAGGTCATCGTCCGTCGGTTCGTCCTCGATCGCGATCGCGACGTTGGTCACGAGCCGAGCAAAGCGCTGCGGAAGCGCGTCGAGCGCTTCCGCAACAACATCCTCGAACTCCGCGCGGCTGAGCTCGCTCAGAGCGCCTTGGGGCTCAGCGCCACTCCCAGCGGCTGTTGCAAACCCTGTGAGATGGTTCCGGTCTGCGCCCAGCCGTGACCGGCCTGGAAGATCGCGACGTAGCCGCTCGTGCCGTAACTCACGTTGGCGACGTACATGAACTGGTGCGCGCGTCCGAACGTCAACTGAAAGGGCTGTGGGCCGGCCACGAACTGCTTGCTGTACTGCGTCTTGCCGGGCTTATAGATTTGGATGTAGCCTTGCACGAAGTTCAGCGTGTCGTTGGCGACCACGATTTCGCCCTTTCGGTCGAATCCGATGCCGCGCGGATTGGTCAGTCCCGCTAGACCGAGGTTCGTTCCGGTGGTTTGCCCGGGGGCGAACTCGTAGACGGTGCCGTTCGTCAAGGTAACGTACAGATTATTCGAGGTGTCCAGCGCCAGGTCCATCGGTGAGCCGTGCGTCGAGCCCAGCTGGATCGTGAGGTCCGACGTCGTGCTATGGGGCGGATATTCCACTATGCAGATACAGCCTTCCAATCCCAGCGCGATGTAGACCCTATCATCGCTGCCGACGATCACATTGACCGGATTCTGGCCTGGGCTATAGGTCCGAAACGGCGAGGTGTGGCCGGGCTTATAGACCGTGACCGTTGTGCCTCCCGCGTTACTGACGTAGAGATTGCCTCTTTTGTCCATGCCGAGGCCATCGGGCGTGCTAACACCGGTGATCTGGCCGATAGGCGTCGGATTGTTGACGTTGGCCTTGTAGATTTCGACGGCGTTGACGTTCTGATCCGAAACATACACGAGCTTCTGGTGGCGGCCGGCGTCGGGCGAGATCCAACTGCTCGTGCCGTGAATCGTGAGCTTCGCTAGAACGCCGAAGGTAGCGACCTGCGTTGTCTTGCTGACGGCCGGTTGTGCACCGCTCGGCGCGCCCCCTCCGCTCAATCCGCCTGAAGCGGCGCACCCGGAGAGAATCGACCCTGCCAGCGCAAGACGCAGATACGGCGATTTGCTCCCTAATGCCATGCTGCTCTCCTTTAGTTGTAACGTCATCAGTACTATCGGTTCCGCGTTCCTTTGTGCCTGCGCGAAGCTCAGTCCTGAGCGAGGCGCCTTGCGCCGAGTCGAAGGGTCAGCATGGGGGTGACACCGGGAGGCAGTACTGCGCGATGCGGCCGATGCCCGCGCGCACAACCTCGGGCGCCGCGACCCAGCTCAGACGCAGCCAGCCCTCGAGCGCCGGCCCGAAGGCCACGCCCGGGATGGCGATCACGTCGTAACGGTCGATCAGCTCGTGCGCCGCCGCGACGGAATTCATGCCGTCGGCGAGCTTCACGCAGACGTAGAAGCTGCCGTCCGGCCCAACGTAGTGAAGGCCGCTCTCGTCCAGCGCCGCCAGAAGCTCTCGGCGGCGGGCGCGATACCACTCCGCATGTTCCCGCAACGCTCCGGACTGAAAGATCTCGAGCGCGACGCGCTGCGCGAAGGTGTCGGCACAGGAGGTCACCCACGCGTGGACCTTGGTGGCCTCGGCGATGAGCGCGGCCGGCCCGAGGATCCACCCCAAGCGCAACCCCGTGAGGGCGTTGCTCTTGCTGAGGGAGTTCGTCACGATCGTATGCGGATAGAGCTGCGCGAGTTGCGCGGCGTCGTCAACGAAGGTCTGCTCGCGGTAGATTTCATCATGGATGAGCCACACGGGTTCGCCGCCGCGACGCTGCAGTGCGCGCGTCAGCACCTCGGCTGCGTCACGAGTGATGACGCGAGCCGTCGGATTGCAGGGCGAACAGAGGACGACGGCGCGCGTACGCGCGCCCACGGCGGCGACAATTCGCTCACCGTCAAACGCAAAGCCGTCGTTCGCGTGCATCGCGACCGAGCGCACCGCGACGCCCTCGAGCGCCGCCATCTTCGCGTACGACGGGAATGCGGGCTCGACGACGAGGAGCTCGTCGCGCGCCGGGTCGAGCAGCGTCTTGAGCGCGACGTACATCGCCTCTTGCGATCCAACGGTGACGCAGACGCTCTCCACGCGCTCCATCACAGGGTAGCGATAATGCCGTGCGATCGCGTGCCGGAGCTCCGGGTCGCCCGCATTCGGCGTATACTTCACGCCGCGTTCGCGAACGTCGCGCATGGCCCGCTCGAAATGCTGCGGATTCGGCAAGAGCGAGGGTTCGCCCAGACCCAAATCCATTGAACTGGGGCGTTTGCGCGCATGCATCTCACGGATCAGCGAGCCCGATATCTCGTTCACCCGCGGGTTCATACCGCAACCTCGTACTCGCGCAGCGCAGCGTTCAACGACGTCTTGCCGTCGGTCGATTCGTCGCGCGTGCCGATGATGAGCGCGCAGGGCGTGCCGTACTCGCCGGCCGCGAACCGCTTGGGCATCGTGCCGGCGATTACGACCGCGCGTTGAGGCACCCGTCCCTTGGTGACTTCGGCGTGGCTCCCGCGCGTATCCACGATCGGCGTCGTTGCCGTGATCACTACGCCCGCGCCGACGACCGCTTCCCGTTCGACGCGGACGCCTTCGACCAGGATGCTGCGAGACCCGATGAAGGCGCCATCTTCAATTATTACGGGCGCCGCTTGCGGCGGCTCCAGCACGCCGCCGACCCCCACGCCGCCCGAGAGATGGACGTCCTTGCCGATCTGCGCGCACGAGCCGACCGTCGCCCACGTGTCGATCATCGTGCCGTCGTCCACGTATGCGCCGATGTTGACAAAACCCGGCATCAAGATGACGTTTCGGCCGAGGAAACTGCCGTAACGCGCGACGCCCGGAGGGACGCAGCGCACGCCCAGCTTCTTGTAGTTCCTTTTAACCGGAAGCTTGTCATAATAGATCAACGCGTCGCGCTCGCGATCGCCCAACCACGTGCTTTTGCGCCGGCGAAAATACAGCAGGATCGCCTGTTTGATCCATGCGTTCGTTACCCAGCCATCCTCGAGCGGCTCGGCGACGCGCAGCGTACCGGCGTCTAACATCGCGACGACGCGGTCGATCGCGCGACCTTCACGGCCCGTCACGTCGCCGTCGCCTCGCGCCAGCGCCGCAATTTGGGTCTGCAATTCCTCGAGCGTCACGCCGCTGACGTACGGCGTACGGTAATGTTGCCCCCGCCGGGTACGGGTAAGAGGATATGGGGACTGTCCGAAGCGCATACTTCATGCCCACCGAAAGGAGATTCCGTGCCGAACTCTAGCAGCGACGAGCAACGCATCAACGCGATCCGTTTTCTTGCGGTGGACGCGGTTCAAAAGGCCAACTCGGGACATCCCGGCATGCCGATGGGCGCCGCCGCCATGGCCTATACGTTGTGGACGCGCCACTTGCGCTTCAACCCCAAAGACCCGTGCTGGCTCAACCGCGATCGCTTCGTGCTCTCCGCGGGCCACGGCTCGATGCTGCTATACGCTCTGCTCTATCTCACGGGATACGACGTAACGCTCGACGACATCAAGAACTTTCGACAGCTCGGCAGCAAGACGCCGGGACACCCGGAGGCGGAGCGAACGCCGGGCGTGGAGGCGACGACGGGGCCGCTCGGCCAGGGCATCGGCAACGCGGTGGGAATGGCGATCGCGCAAGCCCATCTCGGTGCAACCTATAACCGTGACGATCAATCCATCGTGGACCACTTCACGTACTGCATCTGCGGCGACGGCGACCTGATGGAGGGCATCAGCCAAGAGGCGCTCTCGCTGGCCGGACACTTGAAGCTCGGAAAGCTCATCGTCTTTTACGACGACAACCGCGTGTCGCTCGCCGGCCCAACCGACGTGACGTTGAGCGACGATCCCAGCGCGCGTTTCGATGCGAGCGGCTGGCACACGCAAATCATCGGCATTGATAAGGCGAACGACGTGGAAGCGATCGACCAGGCGATTACGGTCGCGCAGAACGTCACCGACCGGCCGTCCTTTATCGCCGTTCGCACGCATATCGGCTACGGCTCGCCGCGGCAGGACAACTATTTGGCGCACGGCGAGGCGCTCGGCCCGGACAACGTCAAGAAGTCGAAGGAAGAACTTGGGTGGCCCCTGCAGCCCGACTTCTACGTGCCCGACGACGTGCTCGAGTTTTACCGCGACGCCGGCGAAAGGGGCGCGCGGCTCGAGGCCGAGTGGCAGCAGACCTACGATGCGTGGAAGCGCGCCAATCCCGACCTGGCAGCGCAACTCGAGCGCGCGCTGCGCGAGGAAGTTCCGGCGAACCTGCCGTGGCCGACGTTCAATGCAGAGAACGGTAACGTCGCAACGCGCGACGCCGGTGGAGCGGTAATGAATGCGATCGCCACGCAGTTGCCGGAGCTCGTGGGAGGCTCGGCGGACCTCGATCCGTCCACCAAGACCTATTTGAAGAACTGCGGCGACTTCGAGCCCGGCAATTACGCGGGCCGAAACATTCACTATGGCGTGCGCGAGCACGCGATGGCCGCCGCGACGACCGGAATCGCGTTGCACGGCGGGCTGCTGCCGTTCGCCGCGACCTTCTTCAACTTTCTCGATTACTGTAAGCCGGCGTTTCGATTGGCGTGCCTGACCAAGGTCCATTCGATCTATGTCTTTACGCACGACTCCGTCTTTCTCGGCGAAGACGGGCCGACACATGAACCGATCGAGCAGCTCGCGATGCTGCGCGCGACGCCGAACTGCTACGCAGTGCGCCCCGCCGACGCGCTCGAAACGCTCGAAGCCTGGAAGCTCGCGATCGCCGGCAAGGACGCGCCGTGGGCGTTGGTGCTCACCCGCCAGAAGGTGCCGTTCCTGGGGCAGCGCGATGCGGCCGTTGCAAAGGGCGCATACGTGATCGCGGAAGCGCCCGAGGAGCGGCCCGACCTCATTCTGATCGCTACGGGTTCCGAAGTCGCGCTCGCGTTGGATGCAAAGAAGATTTTGGACGGCAAGGGAGTGCGCACGCGCGTCGTCTCCATGCCGTGCTGGGAGCTCTTCGACGCGCAACCGCAGGCGTACCGCGACGAGATATTGCCGCCGAGCGTCGGCGCGCGAATGTCCGTGGAAGCGGCCGCGACGATGGGCTGGTCGAAATACGTCGGCGATCGAGGCTTCGCATTCGGCATCGACCGGTTCGGCGCTTCGGCGCCCGCCGCAGCCATCGCCAAGGCCTATGGTTTTACACCGGATAACATTGCCGCCGTAGCGCTCGAAAAGTTCGCACTCGCCGCTCGCTAGAAAGAGAACGAATGGAAAACCAAATTCAGCAGCTCGCCGCCGCCGGACAGAGCGTTTGGCTCGACAACCTGCGCCGCAATATGTTCGCCTCGGGAGAGCTCCAGCGGCTCATCGATCAGGGCTTGCGCGGCATGACCAGCAACCCCACCATCTTCGAAAAGGCGATCGGCGCCGGCAACGACTACGACGAACAGCTGGCCAAGCTCGTCGGCAGCGAGAAGAACGCCGACGCGCTATTTTGGGACCTAGCCGTCGCCGACATTCAGAGCGCCTGCGATGCGTTCGCGCCGGTATTCAAAGAGAGCGGCGGCAACGACGGATTCGTGAGCCTGGAAGTTTCGCCGCTGCTTGCCAACGATACCGGCGGCACGATCGCGATGGCCGAAAGCCTGTGGAAACGAGTTAACCGTCCGAACCTGATGGTGAAAATTCCGGGCACCAAAGAGGGTATACCGGCGATCGAAGAGTCGATCTATCGCGGTTACAACATCAACGTGACGCTCGTCTTCTCCGTCGAAGCGTACGAGCGCGCCGCGCGCGCGTACATCAAAGGACTGCAGCGCCGCTTGGACGAGGGCAAACCGATCGATACGGTCCGCTCGGTCAACTCCGTGTTCGTCAGCCGCATTGACACCGCCGTCGATAAGCTGCTGCAAGAACGCATCGGCAAGGGCGAAAAGCTCGAGCATTTACTCGGTAAGACCGGCATCGCCGGGCTCAAGCTGACATACCAGAAGTTCAAGGAGATTTTCGAGAGCGACGAGTTCGCGCCGCTGCGCGCGAAAGGCGCGGCGGTCCAGCGTCCGCTCTGGGCCTCGACCTCGACGAAGAATCCCAACTATCCCGACCTGATGTACGTCGAGAGCGTCGTCGGTCCCGATACGATCAACACGATGCCCCCGTCGACGCTCGACGCGCTGCTCGACCACGGCAAGGTCGTCCCCGATACCGTCGAGGCGAACCTCGACGAGGCGCGCGATGTGATGCGCGCGTTGCAGGACGCGAAGATCTCGCTCTTCGACGTCACGCAGCAGCTCCAGGTGGAAGGCGTCAAGCTCTTCTCCGACTCCTTCGCTGCGCTGCTCGGCGCCATCGTCTACAAGCAGAAAC
>JAFAXS010000008.1 GCA_019240755.1 Vulcanimicrobiota bacterium | reverse complement strand
GGCTCGATGCTCTATCACGGCTTCACCGCGCCCGGAGGCGGCTTCCAACCCAGCCACATGCTTCAGCTGGGGCTATCGTTTACCGGCGGTACGTCCGTCGACGTGAGTTTCACGCATCCGGTAACGCAGGATCAGCTGCGCTCCGCGCTCTCTTCGATCGGCATCAACGACGAAGAGGTTCGGACCGTAGGCGCGCAAACCGGAAACGGCTGGTCGCGCTTCAACGTCGAGACGCAAACCGCGCTCGGCAATAACACGCCGGCTCTCTGGAAGGCACTCAACTCCGTAGCGCCGGTCGATCGTTCGCGATCGTCGATCACGTCGGTAGGACCGACGCTGGGTCGCGAGTATCTGACGAAAGCGATCGAAGCGCTGGTGATCGCGCTGACGATCCAGTTCATCTACATCGCGTTCCGCTTCGGCTGGAACTACATCTTCGGCTTGGTCACGGTCGTCGCGCTCGTGCGCGACGCGGCGATGATGATCGGCATCTACGCGCTCGCCGACAAGCGCGCCGACGACGCTTTCTTGGCGGCGGTGCTGACGGTCATCGGCTACTCCGTCATGGACACGATCGTCATCCTCGACCGAATTCGCGAAAATACCAAGCTGATGGCCGGCGCGCCCTACGACCGCATCGTCAACGAGTCGATCAAACAGACGATGACTCGCTCGTTCAATACGCTCGCGACGGTCGTGATCACGCTGGTGGCGCTGCTGGCGCTCGGCGGCGCAAGCCTGAAGAACTTCGCCTTCGCGCTGCTCGTCGGCATCTGCTCGGGCGGCTATCACTCGATCTTCTACTCCGCCCCGCTCGTGCTCGTTTTCCGCAAGCGGCAGCTCGAAGCGGCCGCGAAGCGCCGGCGCGCAGGTCTCACGCGCGACCGCACCGTCGCCACGCGTTCGAGGGCGTCCCTCGACTCCGCTCGGGATGACAAACTGGCGCGCGAGGATATCGTTGCGGCGCGACGCGAGCGCCGCGCGAAGGCGAAGGCCGCGCGAACCACGTCCGTGGCCGCCCCGCAGCGCTACCGCAAGAAGCGGACCGATTCCGCAGGCGGAATCGCGGTGGAAGAGCCGCTTGCCGGCGAAGTAACGTCAATCGATCCGCTGGACGCGCAGAACGCCGGCCTGCACGAAGCCGCGATGGAGCAAGGCCACGAAGAAATCTCGCTCAACCTCGACGACTTCCCCGACGCGGAGCCGCCCGCAACGCCCGAAGAAGAGCCCCGCCCCTAAGGTTCTTCCTCCGCCGACGCCGTCGGAAGCGGCATTCGAAGCCGCGCTCCGCGCACTCGATTCCGGCGATGCTGCCGATGCACGAGACACCAAAGACGATTTTGTCGAGCGTGTCTTTGCGAGGAGCAAGGAATATCTACGCGATCGCTACTCCAACATCGTGGATGCGCCGCGCTTTCACACGAAGATCGCGGGCGTCTCATTCGAGGGGCGGCAAGACACGATCGCAGGCCTGCGGGCGGACGCATCGCTCGAGCTGCTGCGCGAGCCGGAAAACCCGTACGATAGTAACGCGATCGCCGTTGCGTACGGCAACTTGCGCTTAGGTTTCTTCAACCGGGAACTAGCGGCACATATTGCGCCGGTCATGGACGCGGGTGTCCGGTATCGCGCTCGGATCGCATCCTTGACGGGATCGGGTGAGGGGCGACACCGCGGCGTGAACATCTTCGTCGAACGCGAGGCTGCGACCGCAATGCGACGCGGCCTCGGCCCGGGCGCGCGGGCACCGCTTGCCGACGGCGCGGCGGTGGGCGAATGCGTTCGCGAGGCGCTGATCGGCACGGCGCGGCCGCACGAGCCACAGCGTGCCGTCCTCGAGCGAATTGCCGCGGGGAAGAACACGCTGGCGATCTTTGGAACCGGCCGCGGCAAATCGTTCTGCTTTCAATACGCCGCCGCTCTGCGCGCCCTTCGACATGCTCAAGAGAAGACGCTCGTGATCTATCCGCTGCGCGCGCTGGCGAACGATCAGTTCGACGCGCTCCTCCGGCGGCTCGAGCCGCTGGGGGTGCGCTGCTTTCGCGCCAACGGCTCGATTGACGCCGACGAACGCGACGATCTCTTTCGCGCGCTGAAGAACGGCGAATGGGACATCGTACTGGCGACTCCGGAGTTCTTGGAGTTTCACCGCGACGCGTTTCAAGCTTCGAGCGTGCCCGCGCTGGTCGTCGTTGATGAGGCGCACCATCTGACCGAATCGCGCCATCGCCCCGCGTACGCGCGGCTCGGCGAGACGATTGCGCATTTCGGGAGTCCGCAAGTGCTGGCGCTGACCGCGACGGCCGGCGACGCCCCCTTCAAGGGCATCGTCGCGGATCTCGGCATCAACGCGTGGGTCATCGATCCGACCGTGCGCGACAACCTTCACGTGGTCGATGCCCGGGACACCGGCAACAAGCTGCGCTACCTTCTGGAGATCTTGACGCAATCGCCGCCGGGATCGCGCAAGGCGATCGTCTACTGTAATTCGCGCCCAAGGGTGACCGAAGTGGCGCAGCAGCTGCGCCGCGAGTTGGGCGATGTCGTGATGTTTTACCACGGCAAGATGCCGAATACGGAACGCTTGGAGATCGAGCAACGATTCCGTGAAGGCTCGCTCGAGGTGATCGTCGCGACGTCGGCGTTCGGGGAGGGGATCGATTTGCCGGACGTTCGCAACGTGGTGCTGTACCACCTCAACTTCAACGCCGGCGAGTTCAATCAGCAGGCGGGCCGCGCCGGACGCGACGGCGCGCCGGCACGGATTCACCTGCTCTACGGTCAAGCGGACCGTGCTGTCAACGAGTTTTTGATCGACTGCGAGGCACCGCCGCTCGGGCGCTTGCGCGAAATCTATCGCGGAATGAAGTCCATGGCGAGAGATGGGAACTTACGCTCCGACAACGCCGCTATCGCCGGCACGCTCGGTATCCGCGGCGTCGAAGCGCAGACGATTCGCGCGGCGCTGCGCATCTTCGCCGATTCGGCGCTGGTCGAGATCGGCGAAGACGACGACGGGCGCTACGTACGATTCCTGCCGGTGCGTGGACGGGTCGAAATGGAGCGCAACGAGCGATACGCCGAAGGAGAGGCGACGCGCGAAGCGTTCGCACTCTTTTGCGATCTCGCACTGCGCGCGCCCGCAACGACGTTGGAGCGGCTCGTCAACCGCCCGATCTACCCGTCCGGGATAGAGCTACGCCGCTAGGTCAACCTTAGTATTCGTCGACCGGCTCGTCGGACGGCGGCTCGTGCACGAAGTGCGAGATCGGATACTTCGAGGGAATCGGCTCGAAGCGCCGCGGCTTCTGCGCGAAGCTGAACGAATCCATGATGCTGTTGGCTCGCGTGTCGGTATAACCGTCGGATGTCGGGCCGAGTGGCGGGAGGCCGAACACTTCCTCCATGAACTTCAGGATGCTGCCGAACTCGTACTGTGTGGGCGACACGTACCCTTTCTTGGCGTAGGGCGAGATGATCAGACACGGCACGCGCATTCCCAAGCCGCGATAGTCAAGCTGCGGGGGCGCCTCGTTGTCGTAGAAGCCGCCCCAGTCGTCCCAGACGACGATGATGGCGCTCGAGTTCCAATACGGGCTCTTTCCGATCGCGTTGACGACCGAGGCGACCCAGGACGGCCCGAGGTCGCTGCGCTGGCCGGGATGATCCGAATCCGGCTTCGACGGCGTCACCCAACTGACCGACGCGAGCGCGTTCTGTGAGGGGTCGGTCAAGATCTTGGTCTGGGGCGCGATCAGTTTCGTTTGCCAATCTTTTCCGTAACGAACGGACTTGATCGCTTCGAAGGGCGACCAGATGCCGGCGTGACGTACCTTCGTCACGTAATACTTCCACGAGACTCCGGCGGCGTCGAGCGTCGAAGCCATCGTTGCGAACTGGGTGAAACAGGGGAACGGGCCGACGGCGTGCTCGATCAAGTGATTCGTGAAAACGAGCGTCGTCTTCGTGCCGGTCGGAGAGTCGCAGCTGTTGTACGCGCCGTCCGAGAAGTCGGCTAGCGAGTCCGGTCCCGGCGACGGCGTCGTCTGAATCGTATCGGTGCCGGCGATCAGCGTCATGTGTCCCGTCCAGCTGGGGCCGAACTCGGTCGGGAACATATGCGCCGCGAGCACGTAGTTCTTCGCCAGCCGGTAGTACGGCTTGAGCTGCGCGTGATCGATGTAGGCGTAGGCCGCGTTGGTGCCCTTCTTGCCGAACTTGTTGAACAAGTCCATCTTGCCGCCGTCCCACTCCGTCAGCGAGTCCTCCATCTCGTGCGGCAGGTTGGGCTCGACTTCGAACGTGTCTTTATGTAGAGGGATCTGAATCTTCTTGCCGGAGACCTTGCCGTATCCGTACATTGGCGCATCTGCTCCGGGATAGCCGGCGAAGAAGTTTTCGAAGCTGCGGTTCTCTTGAATGATGACGATCACGTGCGAGATGTATTGGCTCGCCGGCGTCTTCGGGCGCGGATTGTTACCCTGCGGAAGAACCTCGCGCGAAGCGCCGCCCGAGGTGAGATTCGAACCGCCGCCGGCCAGCGTGCATCCGGCACAGGCGAGTAACGCGAAGGCAAAACTGAGCGACGACGCTGTAACGCGCATGACATCCTCCGAGCGGCAAGCAGGTGCAGCCGACCTTCGGCTCCGCGCGTGCCGTTCCTAGGTCAAAGCGCGCGTCATCTTTGCTTGGTCGACGTCCTTATAAAACGAGTTGTCCGTCTCGGTGACGCCCGCGCCAGCCCAGGGATCGATCTGCCGGCGCGAGGTCGGCAGGTGGACGGTCGGACCCGCTGCATCGCAGTAGTCGGCGTGGCCGAACGGCACAAAGTCGCCGCTTTCGCGATGCGCGAGCACGAG
>JAFAXS010000001.1 GCA_019240755.1 Vulcanimicrobiota bacterium | reverse complement strand
GATCAAGGTCGGCGTCGAGGCTGAGACCGGCCCGTTTATAGAGCACTCTCACTTCGGTGGAGTTGATGGAGCGCTCCAGTTGCTTACGATAGTCCACGTCTGTGTTCCACGAGGGATTGCCTCCCGCACGTTGCTCGAAATCCTGGCGTATTGACCAGAAGGCGAAGCTCGCATCACCTTGCAATGACGCATAGTTGTACCGCTCGCGATCGACATAATCGTGCGGCGGCGGTTCCGGCGGGTTGGGCAACATGGTATTCCAACCCGGGTAGTCTCCGAGAGCTGCGATCAGGTCTATCCGCGCGCGGCCCTGAGGGCTGAGCTGCGCATGGGAAAGAGCTTTGCTCGCTATGGTTACGTCGTTGTTTGGATGGGTGATGTGAACCAGCTCCAATCGCCCAGACGCGATCAATGTGTTGATGGCAAACGCTTGGTCGAGCCACTGATTGAATAAACCGACGGACCCGGCGAGCACTCCAGCGTCGGTCAACGCACCGGAAAAGCGGTCCGGGTAGTTCTGGATCAGCCCTGCCGTAATCATCCCCCCCAAGGAAGCGCCCCATGCTATGGTCCGCGAAGGCTTGCCAACGAGCGAAGCAAATTTGTCGAGGACCGCAATTTGGTCCGGCATCGCACATTGAACGACAAAGCCCCCTGTGCAATAGGACGAGCCGGCGAGAGCGAAGCCGTGCGACAAGAGATATGAATGGCCGGGTTCACCAACGTCGAGATTCATATCGTCTGGCGGGTTAGGTCCCCCGGGGGAGTTATATCCGTGGCTCCACAAGAGCAACGTCCCGTTCCATGGTTTCGGAACCTCGATTAAGTAGGCGGCTCCATCGGGGAATCTCCCGAAATACTTCCTCGAAAGCTGCGTGCCATCCGACGCTACCCCGCCTGGCTGCAATGCGGCTGAGGGCGCCAAGGGCGATTGACTCGCGCCA
Organism: Vulcanimicrobiota bacterium; assembly: GCA_019240755.1. GTDB lineage: Bacteria > Vulcanimicrobiota > Vulcanimicrobiia > Vulcanimicrobiales > Vulcanimicrobiaceae > Cybelea. The sequence goes on along the minus strand of JAFAXS010000001.1, from coordinate 13,074 downwards.
CACGACACGAGAACTGCGCAGGTCAGTGCTAGCGCGAAACTGTGCGCAAATTTAGCGAATCGTGACATGACCTAACTCCTTCTTGTCATTCCCTTCACTGTTGGTTACGGAAGCATAAATCGAGTCAGCAATGGCATGTGCCTCGTACGAGCCTCTCTGGTGAGAATAAAAGTTAGCAGCTCTTTAGGTGTCGCGTGCCTCGTTGTTGCCGTTAAGCGATACGAAACGTGACTCGCGGCAGCGATGCTCGAGTCATTGCTCGGGAGTAACACGACGGCGTGGAACTCGCCGTTTGGAAGTGTGGCATGCCCGGCGATTGCTCCACGATCGTTGATATAGAGCGCTTCGCCGAACGTCAGCATCGAACTGGGCGGGACGAAGTCGTTGAGATCGATCATGGTGTCGTGCGTCCACACGTAGGCGTGCGATACGGAGAGATCGCACGACGCCGAGGCTCCCACCACGTCGCCCCTCGCGTTGATTCCATTTGCATTGCTGTTGCAGTAGCCGTCCAAGGCGCCAAGGTCTTTCAGCACACCTTTGGTCCAGCGGAACGCGTGATATGCGTTGTTGCCCTTAGTAAACGCGAAGCCGGCAACCTGGCCGGCGTTGTTGAGCGCGGTTCCGAGTCCATACGTTCCGCCGAAGGTCCCGAGATCGATGAGCCGCCCGTGCCGCCACAGGAAGGGGCGAGTTACGCCGTACTGATCGCCCTTCAGATCGGAATTTCCGGTGACCTCGCCCGACTCGTTGAGGCCGCCAGCGCATCCAAAAACTCCCCCAAGTGTTCCGAGGTCTTTCATCTTGTTATGCCACCAGAGAAACGGGTCGAGAGTCGGAAGGCCGGTGCTTTGATTCGGCGTCGAGTTCGTATACGAGCATCCCGAGATTTGGCCGCGCTGGTTTATGAGGAACGCGCCCGTATCGGGTCCGCCGAGCGTCCCGATATCGTGTATGCCCTCGCGCCGCTCCCAAAGGAAACCGCGCGTTTGCGTACCCCATCGAGCGAGCGAATACTGGTCGGGGATCGTGTTTGCTGCGACACCAATTACTTGCCCGCGGTCGTTCATTCCGTTGCCGAAACTCTCGTAGCCGCCGAATGTTCCGAGATTGATGACCTTTCCGCGGCTCCACAGTACCGCGCGCGCTTCAGGCCATCCCGTCAACGGATCGATCATTCCGTTTTCCGAATCTCCGGCTGCTTCGCCGTTCGGGCCGGCATGTACGGCTACACTGTCCTGGGTCCCAGGTAGCGCCCCCAAGTCCGTCAAGCCGCCTCTGCTCCAGGCGAACGCGTGAAAGAGATACGGATCGGCACTGTTTGAATATATGCCGACCGGCAAAAGACCCGGATTGAAATTCGGGTAGTACGGATTGGCGGCGGAAGTCTCGGCTTCACCGAACGCCTCATTGCGCTCGGTCAAGACCACTTGGTCACCACCTGACGTATCGCTTTGTGGACCGCCGAGCGTGCCCAAATCGAAGAACTTGTACCTAGGTAGCCGTCGCTGAGCGCTCGCCGGTAAGTGTACGACTGACGTGGACGAGCCGTACACGGCCGTCTGGGTAGTGCTTTGCTGTATCGGCGAGGGCGCGAGTTGCGTTCCGCCACCGCACGACGCGAGGAGCGCCGCGGATAAAACCACAGCGAGACCACGAACAATTTGAGAAGCTTTCATCGGGAGACCCTCCGTTTTCTGCCCTAAAAGGTGAACGTGCCCGACCATTTTTGGCTCCTCAGCGGTTATCGCCGGTACTGAAACGCAGGAAGGGATATCGGCGGGCGAGCCAGGCGCGTATAGCCGGCAAGCCATGTATCGGCGTAAACGCTCTTTGAGATTCCGCGACCGTCGCCATCGTCTGCCGGGGTGCACGATAAGCCGCGTGCCGCGTTATAACGTCGCCACAAGGTTTCGTCTGCGCTAAGTCTCCTTTACATGGGATCAGCACGAACGCGTGGCCTTTCGTCTGTACATCACCGAATCCGACGCCGGGCGGCACGCCGACGCCGGCGATGTCACCGCGGTCATCAACGTTGAAGGCGATCGCGAGATGCAGCATCTGTCTTAACCTCCGTAAGTAACTAACGCTCCGGTATGAGCAGGAAAGGTTGGCCTCTTCTGTAGTCGTTGTAGCGTGGAACGCCGGGCGGCACGCCGATGCCGACGATGTCGCCGCGAGCGTTGACGATGCCCGGCCCCGCCAGTGACGCCCCGCCGACCGCGGTAATTCGAAGGGGCGCTCCTTTATCGACAAGGTCTCCCACGTTGATAATCGTGCCACGGTCCCAGATCACGACGTGCCGATCGCAGATGAACGGAAGCGGACAACGGCAGTCGGTCGAATTACCGAAAACACGTCCCTGCGAATCGATTGCATAGGCGTTGCTGCCGCAATCGCCGGCGAGGGGCGGAAGATCGGTTCTAACGCCGTTCTTCCACACGAATCCGCGGTCGAATTTGTCTCCGGCCGTCGTCGTCGAGCCGATCACCTCGCCGCGGTCGCTAATTGCTCCCGCGCCTCCTTGGCTGCCGCCAGCCGTTCCAACGTCGATCATCTTCGATCCGTTCCAATAGAACGGGTGTGTGGTCGCCTCATCGGCAAGATACGACTGGCCCACGATTTCGCCGCGATCGTTCATCGCGGCGGGTAGGGAGTACGTTCCGCCGAGCGTGCCGAGATCGATCATACGGTGCCCGTTCCAAAAGAACGGATCGAGCGTCGGAAATCCGAATACGGGGCTGGGCGTGGTGTTCGTATAGGAAACGCCGCCGACTTGGCCGTGCCGGTTAATGAAAAACGCCCATGCATCGTTGCCGGTTCCGAGCGTGCCGAGGTCGCGCATGTGGCCATGCTCCGACAGAAATGCGCGCGTTTGCGTCCCCACCGAGGAACCCAGGAAGATGAAATCCATGAACGAGTACGGATCGGGAACGGTGTTGAGCGAGAATCCGACGCTTTGCCCCTGGTCGTTGATCTGGTTTCCGCCGTTTTGATTTCCGCCGAACGATCCGAGGTCGTAAATGCGACCGTTTCTAAAGACGACCGCGCGAGATTGATCGAAACCCGTCTGCGGGTCGATGGCACCGTTCTCCGAGAGTCCCACGAAATCGCCGGCGGCGTTTGGTGGGTTCTGCGACTCGATGCTGCAGTATCTCGGGCCGCCGAGCGAACCGAAATCCGCGATGCGTCCCCCGCGCCATTCGAACGCGTGCGTGACGAACTTGATGATGTTATCGCTGCCTCCGCAGATCAGCGGATGGGCGTGAGGCGGTTCGCGGAATGAAGTCGCGGACCAGCCGACGACCGCCGTCTCTCCGGAAGCGTTGATCTGAGTCCCTTCGCTGGCAGGACCGCCGAACGTTCCCATATAGACCAGCCGGTAATGCACGCTGCTCGCACCGTGCGCTGCAGCCACGAACGAAGACGGCGCCTGTGCCGCAGGGAGCTGCCCACCCGGTTGACCTCCGCCACACGACGCGAGTAGCGCCGTGGATAGAACCACGGCGAAACCAAAAACGAAACTGGAATCTTTCATGGAATACGCTCCATTTCTGCGCTTCAACGAAGCGCATTTGTACACGATTGCCTACAACAAGCTTTCACCGAGCTTGCTGGGCGCAATCCCCGACGTTGTGGCGGTACCGTGGCTTCGCCGAGATGCGTACCTGAGTTGGTCGTAGGAACCGAACGAGTTGCAAGGTGGACCACCAACCGGACCAAAGGTGTGCGCTCCGGAGCCCTTGATTACGCCGTTGATGCTACGTTTTCCAGACGTGATTTGGAATTGCTCGACGAACCCCCAATGCGGCTCATGTAAGCCGTTATCGCCGGCGCTCCAACTGCCGGACGCGGTAAAGGCTCCGGGATACGGCCCGCTCGCCGATCCGCTAGCCGTGAAGGTCGCCGCATATTTCTCCCCCGAGCTGAACGGGTTGCATTCGACGACGTGGACGGTCACATCGGACGCGGTGAAGCCCTCGCCCGAAAGGCGCGAAAGCGCGCTCAGCGCCGGCGATTCCGTAAGTGCGGCCTGTAGTTGCGGCGCAATCGATTGAGCACGGCCGCACGAAACAAGCAGCGCCATGGATAGAACCGCGGCGATTGCCGACGGAGGCGTCATGGCAGCGGGACTCGCCTAAGGAACTGTGCGCGTAGATTTTCGGGCAAGACGACCCTAGGACGTTCGAGGACGGGATCCACGCCTTCGAGTCCGTTCCTACAACCTTTTACTCTCGCGTGCTCCGCATCGCACGGAATCCCTATGGCGGCGCGAAACTCGCCCTTCCTTGGGTCGAAGGCGTAGAACGCAATTTCGCCCTCTGAGTTGATATCGTTGCCGAAGTACAGGAACAGCGGAGCGGAGCCGCGTTTTATCCGGGTGTTAAGGTCGGTCATGACGCCGTTTCGCCAGATCAGGGCCGTGCAGAAATTAAACGATGTGCCGCCGCACGAGCCGCCGACAATGTCGCCTTGGTCGTTAATCCCAAAGCCAAAGCTGCTCTTGTCGTTGCGAAGCGTTCCAAGGTCCCTCATACGATGGCCTTTTTGCCACGCAAAAGCATGGAATGTCTTGTTGCCGGCTGTTCCCGAGTACCCGACGACCTCTCCGCCGGAGTTGATATCGACGGGGGTGTTACAGCACACGCCGCCGAGGTTGCCCATATTAACTACGCTGCCGTGATCCCAGAGTACGTTGTGGGTGTTCAATGTGGAGAACAATTCCGCGCAGGTTGGCGACGACGTGCCCACGACTTGCCCGCCGTCGTTGATTTGACCGGCCATGGCAACGGCATCACCGGCCAGTGGAGGAAGCGCGTGCGCTGAATACGGTCGCTCCGCGTCGCCGCCGCGTGGTTCCCATACGACGGCTTCGACGTCGAGGATCTGCGGTGGAGCACACTGATAATCGGGAGTTCTGTCTTCCGCGTACCCCACGATTTGCCCGCGGTCGTTCAGGCCGACGGCTTCCCCGTTATTGCCCCCGAGCGTCGGCAGTTTGACCAGCGCGCCATTGCGGCGCGCGAATCCGCGCACGACATTCTTATATCCGTCACATGGACCGTTGTTGTTACAGTAAAACGTAAAAGCGCCCCAGTACTCTCCCAAGGGATCTACTCGGGGTGTCTGGGAAACGCCGGCGACAAGACCAATACGGTCGCTGACGAGGACGCCTCGCTCGTTGCTGTTCATCCCGCCCAGCGTTCCAAGATCGGTCATTACGCCGTTACGCCACACGAACGAGTGGTTAACGGTGTCGCCTGCCAAATTGCTGGTGCCGATTATCCAGCCGTTGTTGCTGATGGCTTCCGCGGTCGCTCCCGCGCCTCCGGCGCCGCCCAGCGTGCCGAGGTCTTCGACGAAGTATTGCGGGAGTGCCGCTGGGCCGTGTTCCGTCAGGTGGTTTACGAGCGTTTGACTCACCCCTGGGGCGACGCCTGTGCCGCCGCCGCACGACGCGAGTAGCGCCGTAGATAAAATCACGGCGAGACCAAAAACAAAACGAGAAACCTTCATCGGTAGACGCTCCATTTCTCCGCTTGAGGCCAAGCGCGAACCGGAGGCGACTGGGGACCCGACGGCCGCCTGCTAGGCCCTCAGTGTAGCACTTTGAAGGTCGCCCGTCTTTAGTTGCTCCCTGCCAAGATCCTGAAGCTATCGTCTGGGGGCGAAGACCTCACGGGGTCGCCCCGGGAACGTAAGCCTTAGACCGCCACTCCGTCTAGGTCGGCATATTCCTGCGGCTCGAGCTGCAGCTTCGCCGCCGCAACGTTTTCCTCCAAGTGCTCGACCGACGACGTCCCGGGAATCGGCAGCATCACCGGCGAGCGGTGCAGCAGCCACGCGAGCGCGACTTGAAAGATCGTCGTGCCGTGCGCTTCGGCAACGGGCCGCAGGGCGTCGAGCGCCGCGATGTCGCCCGCGTCGAGCGGAAAGTAGGGAATAAAGGCCATTCCGCGGGACTCGCAATACTCGAGCACCGATTCGCTCGATCGATTTCCGACGTTGTAGTTATTCTGCACCGACGCGATCTCGACGATCCGCTCCGCCCGCTGCAACTGCGCTAAATCGACGTTCGAAAGACCGATGAATCGAATCTTCCCCTCGTCGCGCAAGTCGCGCAGCGCGCCGACCTGCTCCTCCAACGGCACCGACGAATCGACGGCGTGCAGTTGATACAGGTCGATCCGGTCCAGTCGCAGGCGGCGCAGACTGCCCTCGCAGGCCTCGCGCAGGTGCGACGGCCGTCCGTCGCGTTCCCACTCGTGCGGACCGGGACGGAGCGAGCCGCCCTTGGTCGCGATCACGAGATCGCGCGGATACGGATGGAGCGCTTGCGCGATCTGCTCTTCATTGATGTGCGGTCCGTAGGCATCCGCCGTGTCGATGAACGTGACGCCGAGTTCGGTCGCGCGCCGCAAAACGCGCAGCGCGTTCTCCCGGTCGCGCGGCCAGCCCCACACGTGCCTGCCGCATAACCGCATTGCGCCGAAACCCAAGCGGCGCACGCGCAGCGCGCCGCCGATCGACAACTCCATTTCGTGGTTCATCCCACAGCCTTTACCCAAAGAAAAAGACCGCCCGCGTAATGGCGGGCGGTCTGCGAACCAAACCTTGTGCTAGAGAGTTACTTGCTGGCCGGGCGGTTCGGCATCGGCTGATTCGACATCGGCTGATTCGGCGTCGCGGCCTTGAAGTTGGCCTCGGCCGCCTTGAAGTTCGCCTCGGCGCGCTTCTGCGACTCGGTAACCATCTCGGCAACCTTCAGCGTGAAGGCCTTGCGAAGCTCGAGCCAGCGGTTCGCGAAGCCGAACGACAGCTCGACGAACTGGGCCGGGGTCGGGACGTTCTCGAAGGTCGGGACGGTGCCCGGCTTCTCGGAGAACTCCTTGGTGAACTCGCGCCACGAGCTCATCCAGGCAAGGCTCGCCTCTTGCGACTGCTTGATCGCCTCAAGACCCTCGTCCTGAAGCTTGGTCATGTACTCCACTACGTTAACGGACATTTGTGAACGAAATCTCCCCTCAGATGCGTTTTGTGTGCTAAGTATACCAAGCACCTGGGATGTCTGTCAACTGAGCTGGGCCAAGCAGCAAGGGGCTCTCTTGCCTTCCAAATCGCTAGAGCGCCGTCTTCGTCGACGCGCTCGCGAACATTTTAGGGGCGCTTCAATACGGCGAACAACTCGCGAACGGAACAGCGAAAGCCCGGTAGCGCGTCGTGTTTCACTGAGCCCGCTTCCTCAATATTCCTCACACGGCGCGGGTCATGCAGCTCAACCACGCGCCGCGCCGGATCGACCACGATCACCAACGACGATCCCGCCCGCAGGTACACGCTGATCTTATCGTCCACATCGGCGCGGCGATCGTCCGGCGAAAGAATCTCCACGGCAACGTCGGGTGCCATAGGCGGAATCTGCAGCTCCTCATCGCTGAGATGGCGCAGCCGTTCGTTGGAAACGTAAGCGACGTCGGGCACGAGCGGACGGCGGCTTTCTCCGGGCGGTGCCAAGCGGAAGCGCCACTCAGCGCCGACTTCGCCTCTTCCGGCAGCCCAGCGATCCAACGCAAACATCATGGCTTTCTGTAGCAGCGAATGGTCGCGCTGCGGGCTCACTTTTTGCAGCGGACGCCCGCGCACCCATTCCGTTTCCGGCTTCGTCTCGCGGAGAACGATCTCGTGCAGAGCCATAACGCCACACCATCCTATCACGCAGCGCGTAGGGCCAACAACGCCTGCGAAAGAGTAACCGATGCGCCGGGGGGCGAAGCAAGCGTCCCCCGAGGAGGTCTTGATGCGCGTGAAATTTATCGTGGCCGCTTTCGTTTTTGCCGCTGCGCTCGCCGCTCCGGCGCGCGCGTCGCAATTTTCGGTGATTGATTCGGCGCAAGGGCTGCTGCCGAAGACCGTGATCCCCACGGTCTACGCGATCGACGTCGCGCCGGATCCGAAAACGATGAAGATCGCGGGCCGCGAGCGGATCACCATCGTCGTCCGCAAGCCGGTGGGCTCGATCCTGCTCAACGCGCTTCAAACCACGTTCGGCCGCGTAACGCTCGACGACACTCCCGCCGCCGCCGTCTCGCAGAACGAGCGCAAGCAGCAAGCCACCATCTCTTTCGCGCGACCGATTCCAACGGGCACGCACGTCCTCGACATCGCATATACCGCAACGCTGCAAACCGCCGCGCAAGGGCTCTTCAAACAAGGCTACTCCGACTCATCCGGCAAGCCGCGTTACATGTACGCAACCCAGTTGGAATCCACCGACGCGCGGCGCTTTTTTCCCGGTTGGGACGAGCCCGCGTTCAAGGCGCGCTTCCGACTGAGCGCGGCCGTGCCCGCCGACTGGACCGCGGTCTCGAACACGCCGCTCGCCTCCACCACGCCGCTCGGCGCAAATCGCAAGCGCGTCACCTTTCAAATGACGCCCCCCATGTCGACCTATCTGGTCGTGCTCTGCGCGGGCGACCTGCAAAAGGTCAGCACGGTCGCGGACGGCGTCAAACTCTCGGTCTACGCGGTCCGCGGCCAGATCGCGCACGCCCAGTATGCGCTGGGCGTCATGAAAGACTTGATGCCGTACTACGATGAGTATTACGGCGTGAAGTTCCCGATCTCGAAACTCGACTCGATCGCCGTGCCCGGCGGCTTCCCCGGTGCGATGGAAAACTGGGGCGGCATCACCTACCATGACTCGACGATCCTGTTCGATCCGGCGGTGCAGCCGGCATCCGACGAAAAAGACGTCTTTAGCATCATCGCGCACGAAGAGTCGCACCAATGGAACGGTGATCTCACGACGTTCGCGTGGTGGGACGACGTCTGGCTCGCCGAGGGCTTCGCCACGTGGATGCAGACGAAGGCGCCCGACCATTTCCATCCGCAATGGAATATGTACGTCGAGGCCGACGGCGACGTGCAAGGCGCGATGGCGCGCGACGCTCAGATCACGACGCACGCTATCTACGTCCCAGTCCATAACGAGACCGAAGCGGCCGCCGTCTTCGACCAGATCTCGTATACCAAGGCGGGCGCGATCTTTCGCATGTTGGAGCAGTACATGGGGCCGGCCAAGTTCCAAGCGGCGCTCCAACACTATTTCCGCACCCATCAGTACACGTCGTTTAGCGCGAGCGACCTCTGGCGCGACCTCTCCGCGGCGAGCGGAATCAACATCACCGCGATGATTCACAACTGGATCTATCAGCCCGGCTTTCCCCTCGTAACTGCAACTGCATCCTGCAGCAACGGCGCTCGCACGATCGCGCTAACGCAACAGCGCTACCTGAACGACCCGACCCTCACGCCCGGGCAAACGGTGTGGTCGCTGCCGATCAACCTGAAAACCGACGCCACGCGCGCTCGGGCCACGCCGGTCTTGCTTTCACAGCGCGCGCAAACGATCGACGCCGGCACGTGCACCGCGCCCTTCGTGCTCAACGGCGACTCCGTCGGCTTCTATCGCTCGCAGTACGACGCGCAGTCGCAGTCGGCGCAACAGGCCGCGTTCCTAAAACTCTCCACCGGCGACAAACTCTCATTGCTCAACGACTCGGAAGCCTTCGCGGAATCCGGCCGCGCGAAAATAGATCAATATCTCGCGTATGCCAAGGCCGATGCCGGCGACAATGATCCGTTCGTCGTCGGAACGATCGTCGGCGAATATCGCGAGATGCTGACGTACGAAAAGGGCAAACCTGGTGAAGCGGCGTTTCAAAAATTCGTCTTGGCGGAGGTCAAGCCGATGCTCGCGCAGTTCGGGAGCTGGGACGGCGTCGGCATGAACGACGATCAGCTGATGGTCCGCAACCAGATCCTAAGCCTTCTCGCGCGCAGCGGCGATGCGGAAACGATCGCGGAGGCGCAGCGACGCTTCGCCACGATCGAGCAGAATCCGCGGGCCTATGCGCCGCTCACCACGCAAGAAGCGATCGGCCTGGCAGGCTACGCCGCCGATGCGAAGACGTACCAAGCGATTCTCCACATGGCTATGGCGGCCAAGAATCCGCGGGAGCAGGAGCACGACTTTTTCGCGCTGTTGAGTGCGAAGGACCCGGCGCTCGCGGCCCGGAGCCTCCAAATGTCGCTCCGAGTGCCGCCACAGTTCGCCTCGTATGCGCCCTTCGTGATCGACATCGTCGCGCGGGAGAATCCGCAGCTCGCCTGGGCGTTCCTCAAGGCGAACACCGGCAAAATTTTCGCCGCGATGCCGACATGGCTACAAACGCAGGTCGTGCCGGACGTCGCCGGCGGTTTCGCGACGCTAATCCCCGCAAGCGACATCGAAGCCTATCTGAAGGCCCACGTTTCTGCCGACAACGCCGCTGAGGCGAAGCGCACGATGGACGACGTCAGCACACAGCAGGCGGTAGAGGATCGGCTGCTACCGCAAATCGACGCCTACGTGACTTCCCATGTCTGAATTCGACGAGCATTTCCGCTTGAGCAGAACGGCCGGAAGGCGAATTGCAAAAGGAGCAGCGGAACGCTCACCAAACGCGGCGCTCAGGTTCGACCTTAGCGCAATGAAGCTGATACTCACCTCATAAGGGAAAGCGGGATGGCGCGCGAACACGGGGTTGCATGCTACGTTACATCGGATCGTTCATTGTTCTCGGACTTTTGGCAGGGTGTACGGGGTCGCAGGCCGGCAACCCCGGCTCGGCACTCCCGGCGCCGCTGGTGCGCCCGGGACATCCTGCGACGTCGCGCCAGACCGGGCCGGTGGAGTCAATACTCTATAGCTTCGGAAGCTCGCAGCCCGACGCGCTGGAGCCGATTGCCAGCCTTGTTTACATAGGCAAGACCTTGTATGGGGGCGCGGTTGCCAGTACATCGCAGAACAAGTATGGCACGATTTTCGGCATCACGCGTTCGGGTGGCGCCGAAACGGTTCTGCACACGTTGACGAAGGGCCAGGGCACAAGGCTTAATGGCATATCACTTGGTCCGAATAGCGCCGGAAAAGAAAAGACGCTGTACGGCCTGGGAAACGGATCGCTCGGGTATACGAACGGCACGGTCGTCAAGGTCTCGCGCACGGGCCGCGTGACGATTCTTTATTCGTTTAAGGGTGGCACCGACGGGGAGACTCCTCTGGGACACCTGATTACCGTAAACGGCACGTTGTACGGCACGACGGACCTGGGCGGCAACAACCCAGGCTGCACGTATTACTGCGGAACCGTTTTTAGCATTACGTCCGGGGGCAGCGAAAGCGTCCTGCACCGCTTTGGGGCCGGCAGCGACGGCACGTCCCCCACGGGTACGCTATTGGAATATAATGGCACGCTCTATGGAACGACCAGCAGCGGCGGAACGATTAATGAGGGTACTGTTTTTTCGGTCTCTCCATCCGGCAACGAGAAAGTTCTTTACAGCTTTAAGTACGGTCCAAGCGATGGCCAGAACCCCAACGACGGCCTCATCGAAGTGGGAGGCATCCTGTATGGTACCACATCTAACGGTGGTACCGGACCCTACTGCCCAGGCGGATGCGGCGTCTTCTACAGCATCACAACGTCGGGCGTTGAAAAAGTGCTCCATGACTTCGGAAATGGACACGACGGTCAAACGCCCAACGCTCTAACGTATTTTAACGGCGCGATCTACGGCACGACAGCGACAGGGGGATCGCATAACACTGGAACGGTCTTCCGAATCAGCCCGTCGGGGCACGAAACGGTCATCTACAATTTCGGCGTCGGGACCGACGGTCGCATTCCCAGTGGAGCGCTGATCGGGCTCGGCCGAACGCTGTACGGCGTGACGGGAGGCGGCGGCGCGTTCGGCGACGGCACGCTTTTTTCGATAACGCTGTAAGGCTCGATTTAGCGGCCGTATCTTTTTCCTCCCGTCGCTCGTCTTCTAGGCAACCCACACCCTAGAGGAGACCGATGATGACCGACCGCCCGATGAACGCCCCGCCCATCGTATCGCCGGAAAAGTGGCAGATCGCTCGCCAAGAGCTGCTCGTAAAGGAAAAGACCCTCACCCGCGCCCGCGACGCGCTCGCAGCGGAGCGGCGCCGCATGCCGTGGGCGCGCGTGGAGAGAACCTACGCGTTCGACTCGCCGAATGGCAAAGTCAGTCTGCTCGACTTGTTCGAAGGCCGCCGTCAGCTGATCGTCTATCGCGCGTTTTTCGAGCCTGGCGTGTACGGCTGGCCCGAACACGCGTGTCGCGGATGCTCGCTGATGGCCGATCAAGTCGCGCATCTCGCGCACCTCAACGCGCGCGGCACGACGTTCACCAACGTCTCGCGCGCGCCGCAAGCCGACATCGAGCGGCTGAAGTCGCGGATGGGCTGGACGATGCCGTGGTACACGATCACCGACACGTTCGACGCGGACTTCGGCGTGAACGAGTGGCACGGCACCAACGTCTTCTTCCGCGACGGCGATACGGTGTACCGAACATACTTCGTCAACAATCGCGGCGATGAGGCGCTCGGAGGCACGTGGAATTATCTCGACATCACCGCGCTCGGACGCCAAGAGACCTGGGAAGACTCGCCGGAAGGCTACCCGCAAACCGAACCCTACACGTGGTGGGACTGGCACGACTCGTACGGCGCGGCGCAGGACGGCCGCTGGAGCGAGGTCGTGAAGGCAGCCCAGGAAATCCTGCAATGATCGTGCTCGCGCACATCTTCATGTTGCCGGTCGAAGAGGTTCTGCTCCCCTTGGCCGGCAGCGTATGGGCCGCAACGACGCTATGGCTCGCAGTAATACATGGAAAGTGAGACGCGCGCGCTGCTGCCCGCGATGATGGAGGCGCGCGACCGGTTCATGGACCTGGTGGACGACATCCGTCCGGAGCTCCACCGGTACTGCGCGCGCATGACCGGATCAGTCTTCGATGGTGAAGACGTCGTCCAGGATACGCTGGCCAAAGCATATTTCGCCCTGGGCCAGATGTTGCAGCCGCCAAACCTGCGGCCCTGGCTCTTCCGGATCGCACATAACACTGCTATGGACTTTTTGAAACGTTACGAACGACAACACGTGGAGCCCGTCGCCGAGCTTCCCGAACGCGCGGCGCCCGAAGACGACGGCGTTGATCCGC
>JAFAXS010000038.1 GCA_019240755.1 Vulcanimicrobiota bacterium | reverse complement strand
TTGTCAAGGCCTGCGCGTGGGCAGCAGCGCCCTGGCGTCCTGAGGCGAAAAGGATGGTGGAGCTGTAGGGGTACCGCCCCCCGAGTCCAAGCAGCCGAATCGGCGCGTTCTCCAGGCTCAGCTTCGAGTTTGTCTTGATCGAACGGACGCCTCGAAGCGTGGCTTACCGTTCGCTGCAGATTCTTTGTCTCGCGCGAGCGTCGAATCAGTCGCTCGTGCCAGCCCGACTTGATGACCGGAAGGCGGAGCGGTTCGGGCCGACTCTCCGCGTCCGGTGACTAACCTAGATTAGGCAGCCAGTGCGTATTCGTGATTGGCAGATATTGCCGTTTGCGATCGTTTTAGGAGTGCTCGCAACTCCGCCTGCTGACGCCGACTTCGAACTATCTTGTCGAACCTGTTTCAGCCCCGTACGACTATAACACGGAAGGGCGGCGCGCGGGTTGCCCCAGGCGACGCCCCGCTCCCTTGGGCGCTAGACCGTAGAAGTCCGCTCGGGATTCGACGCCATGGTGATCAGCGTGCCGACGATCATGAGCACGATCGCGCCGATCAGCGTTGCCAGCCAGTTGCCCCGCACGTTCGGAGCGATCCAGACCGCGAGGGCCAGCAGAATCCAGTTGACGACGACCTGGAAGAGCCCGTGCGTGAGCCACGTGATCGGCGCGCTGAGCAGCCGCAAAATCGGCCCGATCAACATGTTCACGAGGCCGAAGATGATCGCGAGGATCACGATCGTCCCGATGCTGTACGCGCCGAACCCGGATTGCCCGGCGTTGTTATGAAAGCCCGGGACCAGCGAAATGACCAACCATAAAACGACGGCGTTAACGATAAAGCGAATCAGAAGATGCATGTTATTCTCCTAACGCAGCCTTGACGCGCGACGCCAACTCCGGCGTCATCCCTTTGACCGCAACGATCTCGTCGAGGCTGGCCCTCTTGACCGCTGCAACCGACCCGAAGGCTGCTAATATTCGCTTCTTGCGAACCGGCCCTATACCTGCGAGGGTATCGAGCGCCGACTGCGTCATCGTTTTCGCCCGGCGCTGCCGATGAAAGGTAACCGCAAAGCGATGTGCCTCGTCCCGAACTCGCGCGACCAGGTGCAGCGCCGGAGAGTTCGGCGGCAAAACGATCGGCTCGGATTGATTGGGAAGGTAGAGCCACTCGTGCTCTTTGGCCAGTCCCGCCACCGGCAACCCCGTCATGTCGAGTTCTTCTAGAACCGCGACGACCGCGCTGAGCTGTCCTTTGCCGCCGTCGATCAGCAAGAGATCCGGTTTTTTGTTGAACTTCTCTTTCTTCGCAAGCTCGCGTTCCATCGCCGTCTCCGTGCGGTCGGTCTCGCGACGCAGGTAACGCAGCCGCCGGCGCAGTGTCTCTTGCATCATCGCAAAGTCGTTTGGTCCGCGATCGTACTGAATCTTGAACTTGCGGTACTCGCTCTTCTTGGCGCGCCCCTCGACGAAGACGACCATTGACGCGACCGGATTGCTTCCTTGAATGTTCGAAACGTCGTAACACTCGATTCTGTGGGGCGGCTCCGGAAGTTCGAGAGCATCGGCAAGGTCGGTCAGCGAGCGCGCCTGCGCCGTCTCCTGCACTTCCTGATGGGCCAGAAATGCCTTGAGATTCTGCTCCGCATTCTTGCGCACCAAGCGCAGATATTCGGCGCGCGCGCCGCGCTGTGGCCGTAGGATTCGCACGCGCTGCGCCTTCACTTCGGACAGCCACGACTCGATCGTGGAGCGCTCTTCGGGCAGCGCCGACACGAGAATCTCCTTCGGAACCGCCGCCGCGCGGCCGGGATTGGAGCGCCGTTTCTCCGGCACGGGCGCCTGGTTGTCGCGGGCGACGCGAACGGCCGAGAATGCGGCATCGTCCGGTGCGCCCGCGGTACGCGCGGTATAGAACTGCTTGAGAAACTCCCCCGTCAGGTGCGCGTCTGACTGCTCGTGGACGCCGTCGAGGATGAAATGCTCCTGTGCGATGAGCTTGCCGCCGCGCACTAGGAAGACTTGCATGCAGGCTTGCCCCTGCGAACGCGCGATCGCGACCAAGTCCATGTCGAGGCGGCTCTTCCAGACGACCTTCTGCTCTTGCGTGACGCGGTGCACCGCGACGATGCGGTCGCGCAGGCGCGCCGCCGCTTCGAAGTTGAAGTGTTCCGCCGCGTCGGTCATTTCGCGCTGCAGTCGCCGCAGCAGCGACTCCTGCTTTCCCTCTAGAAACAGCACGACCTCATCGATCGTCTTGTCGTAATCTTCCTCGGTTTGGTAGCCGACGCACGGCGCCAGACAGCGCTTGATGTGATATTGCAGGCATGGCCGTTTGCGCCGTCCATCGATCGGTTCGCGACACGTTCGCAGCGGAAAGACGAGGCGGACCAGGTCGATGAGCTCGCGCAAGCCATGCGCGTTCGTATAAGGGCCGAAGTAGCGGGCGCCGTCGTTGCGAACCATGCGCGTGAAAACGACTCGAGGAAACTGCTCGTTCGTTACTTTGAGATACGGGTAGCGCTTGTCGTCGCGAAGACGCACGTTAAAGGGCGGCTGATGGCGCTTGATGAGATTGGCTTCCAGAATCAGCGCCTCG
>JAFAXS010000032.1 GCA_019240755.1 Vulcanimicrobiota bacterium | reverse complement strand
ATGGCAGATGACGACGATGTCGCGATCGGTCGGGAGCTCGCGCAGGTGGTCGCCGACGTGGTTCATCGGAATGTTGATGGAACCGGGAATAACGCCGTCGGCCATCTCTTCGGGCTCGCGTACGTCCAGCATGAACGGCGCCCCGCTAGCGGTCAGGCGCCGCCGTAGTTCATCGGGAGCAATGGACTTCACGCGCGTGTCATTCGTCTATGCTGTGGCGCAGGTCTCCTTTGACGGAGAAGCCGGCCTCGTCTAAGACGGCGACCGCTTTCGAACGCGCGTCGTCGATGCGGGCGCCGGGCGGCGGATGGGCTAGGACATCGGCGATGAAGGCATTGACGACATTCGGCGCGCCCTCCGCCTCGATCTCCACGACGTTCGTGCCGACATTACGCACGAAACCGTGCACCTCATAGCGCGCTGCGATCCGGCGCACCGTATCGCGAAAGAAAACGCCCTGTACGAGGCCTCGGATCTGCACGTTCCACCGCTCGCGCACTAGTGAGAACTGTATTCCACGTTACCACGCTGCAGTGCTTGTTCCCCGCGGAGCGGTCGTGATAGGCTAGGGTGCAGCAATGGCGCTTCACGAGATCGTGTTACCGGAAACCAAGCCCGAGACCGAATGGGTGCGCGGCAGGCCGCTGCAAAAGGTGAGCCCACAGCGCGATCATTCGGTGCTTCAACTAAGGTTTGGCGCAGAGCTGGAGCGTTGGGCGCGCGGCCGCGGCGAGGTGGGGACGGAGTGGCGTTTCCGGATCGCACCGCGCGGCGAGGCTCGTCGCCCACTCGTGCCGGACATCTCCTACGTTTCAAACGAGCGCCTGGGAACGCTCTCCGACGAAGACCTGCAAGTGCCGCCGTTCGCTCCGGACGTCGCCGTGGAAATCCTTTCGCCGGACGACCGGCGCATTGACCTCGACGACAAGATCGGCGTGTATTTGCGCGGCGGGTCGTCGCTCGCGATCGTCGTAGATCCTGCACGTATCGTCGAGTTGCACGATGCGCAGGGCACGACAAGGCTCGATCAGAGTGCGACGATCGCGCACGTTGCACTGCCCGGCTTTCGCTACTCCGTCCGCAAGCTGTTCGAGGCTCTGCGAAGGAGCTGATGCAGCAGTTTTCGGCGCCCGACGGCGCCGGCGTATCGTATCGCGACAGCGGCGGCGCCGGCCCGGCGCTGCTGTTCGTCCATGGTTGGCAAGGGGATCACAGCATCTGGGATCCCATCGTCGCGCAACTGCGCGCTAGTTTTCGTTGCATCGCGCCGGATTTGCGGGGGTTCGGTGCGTCGTCGAGAGCGGCCAGCCCCTATACCTTGGAACAATACTCCGAGGACCTGCGCGCGCTCGTGCAGTTCTTGCAGTTGCAACGCGTGGTCGTTCTCGGCCATTCGATGGGTGGGAAGGTCGCGGTGCGGTTCGCGCTCGATGCACCGGACCTCGTCGAGGCGCTAGTGCTCGTTGCGCCGGTGCCGCTGGGGCCGGCGGGTTTTTCGGAAAAGGGCGTCGCGTACTTGCGCGCCACGGCCGGCAACGCTTCGGCCGCACGAGAGTGGCTGGCGAAGACGATCATGGCACCGCCGTCGGCAGCGGTTCTCGATCGTCTCTGCGATGTCGCGTCGGGCGCTTGCGCCACGGCCGTTGCGGAAGCGCTGGATTCGTGGGTGGTGACGGACCTTTCCGACGAGGCGAAGGCCGTTGCTGCACGCGCGCTCGTGATTGGATTTCAGCACGACGCGCCCGAACGCGTCCGCGATAAAGCTGCGGCGCTATTGCCGAATGCGCGATTCGAAGAAGTGCCGGACTGCGCTCACTATGCAGTGCTCGAGCGTCCGGCGCCGGTTGCCGAACTGATCGAGGCTTTCATCCGCGCCGGCCCTGGGAATCCGGCGCGTGGCGATGCGGGAGCCGAGCGAGCCAAAATTCAGCCCCATTGAGCGCGATGCGATCGCGGCGCCGGCTCGTCTGCGGCGAGAACATCATTCCGCGGTCGTCGTAGTAGAGGAGCAGCCACGCTAACAGCATCGCGCGGTCTTCCGGCGCGAGGTGCTTGATCGCGACCTTGACGGCGGTTACGTCGCGCGTGGGGTCGCCGGGAGGCTCGTACTGCGGCGGTCGCGCCATGGAGCGCAGAACCGCTTCGGCGGTCAGAACGGATGCAGCAACTGCGTGAAGTCGAGCGTGAAAGATTGCGGCGGCGCTCCGCCGGTCCAAATTGTTTCGCGATAAGGATCGATGAGCGCGACATAGCTCGTGCCCAGCGCCCGGAGCCGTTCGAGCTTCGCGCGCAGCATTCCAGGCTCATCGCTGTAAGACACCAGTTCGATTGCGACCGTAGGAATGACGCGCACGATCCGTTCGCGGTCCCTCTTCGCTAGAGCTTCCCAAGTGGAGCGCGGAACGAGTGCGGCGTCGGGGGAAACGACCGATGTATCCGGTAATCTAAAGCCTGCGTTCGAGTCGAAGGCGATATAGCCATTTGTCTCGGCCCATTGATCAATCAATCGGGTGAGTCGCGCGTTTCGCCGGGACGATTCTCCACCGGTGGGCGGCGTCATGATAAGGCGCCGGTCGGCGCTGCGCTCGACCTTCCAGCCTGGGTTTTCCGCGGAGATGCGGAGCAGGTCGTCGTCTGCGGCGAGCAAGCGAATTTGCGCAATCACTTCTTCAATATACCGCCCCACGGTTAAGCCAACAAGGGCCAGCAACAGGCATGAAACCCGGCGCAAGTATCCGGCGGTTCCGGTGACAGTCTAGCGAGGGAAACGAACATGACGAACGTTGAGCGCCTGACGGTGGATCTATCGGAGTATCCCGATCTCGTCGTGATCTATCTCGGCATGCGCGTGCGGACGTGGGCCGGCCTAAGAACGCTGCTTGGCTTTGGGCCAAAGATCGAGGACAGCGCTCGCCGGAAGCCCGACGGTTTGCTCGCGCACGAGTACATGGTGTACTCCCTCTTCCCGCCCCACGCGGGGATGCGGCAGTATTGGCGCGACTTCGACGCGCTGGAGCGGTGGGCGCGCAGCGAGCCACACCGCATTTGGTGGCAAAACTTCGTGAGAGACTCCGGCGGAACGGGCTTCTGGCACGAGACGTATTTTATCCGCGGGGGAATGGAAGCGATCTACGACGACGTGAAAAAAAGCATCGGGTTTCAAATATTTGCGCCCGTGAAGGCGGCTCACGGAGCAATGTTCTCCGCGCGGCAGCGTTGGGGTTCCCACATGGGTAACAGCCAGAGATGAAATTGCGCGACGTATTGCGGGTGCAGGGCGGTTACTATGTGCTGAGCGGGCTGTTCCCGCTCATTTCGATGGCGGCGTTCGAGCGAGTGACCGGCGAGAAAAAGGACCGCTGGCTCGTCCAAATGGTGGGGCTGCTCGCAGCCTCGATCGGCGTTTCGTTGCTGATCGGCGCGCTGGAAGAGGAGCCGGATCCGGCGGTGCTGGTGCTGGCGGCAACCTCGGCGCTCTCGTTCGCCGGCATCGACGTCGTGCACACGTTGCGCCGGCGCATCTCGCCGATCTATTTGGGGGATGCAGCGGCAGAGCTTACGCTCGCGTCGCTCTTGGTGCAAGCGGCCTGCGGCTAAGTCTCTGGCCATCTGATTGTGACCCCGCCCGCGGGTACAATTATGAAGATGCGCCCCAGCCTAGTGATGCGTTCTGCCGTTACGGGAGCGGCGCGAACTTTATTCGTCGCCTTCGCCCTGTGCGGGCGTCGCACGCCCGGCGGGCGCGAAGGCTACAGCGTCGTGCTGTTGCACGCACTGAGCGACCCGTCGCTGCACGGCGCTTTCGGCGAACGCCGACTTCAAGGATTACCACTTTGACGAGTGAGCTCGCGCAACGCGAGTGCGTTCCGTGCCGCGGCGGCGTGCCGCCGCTCGGCGACGATGCGATCGCGCCGTTGCTGGCACAACTGGGTGACGGATGGCGCGTGGAAGAACGCGCCGATAACAAGCAGGGGACGGCGAAGATACTGACGCGGACGTATCGCTTCAGCGATTTCGCGCAGGCCATGGCGGCGGCCGTGAAGATCGGCGACCTTGCCGAGCAGCAGCGGCACCATCCGGATTTGCACGTAGCGTGGGGTCGTTTGGGCGTCGATATTTGGACGCACAAGATCGGCGGTTTGACGGAGAGCGACTTCGTGTTCGCGGCGAAGTGCGACGCCGTGGTGCAGATAACGTAGCGGCGGCTCGGTTTTGATTCGCGACGGCGATGGGTATGCGGATGGCATCCCATCTTCATTAGCGAGGCTTTCAATGCAAATCGATACGACACTGCTACCGGCCCGAGGCAACGATGCGGCGGAGATACTGCGCAACGATCACAACGTGATCAAGAGTCTGCTCAGAGACCTGACGACCGCGTCGGGAGCGCAGCGCCAGCGGGTGATGGAGCAGCTCAAAGGCGTGCTGACGATTCACAATGCCACCGAAGAGAACTTAGTGTATCCCGCGCTCAACAAAGTGGCGGACAGCAAGATGGAGTCGGACCACCTCTATCACGAAACGGCGGAGGCCGACGTGCTGCTGTTCGAGCTGGACTCCATGTTAAAGGAGCGCGACTCGTCGGATTTCGGCGCCAAGGCGGAAAAATTTCAGAAGGCCGTTCTCGCGCACATTGACGAGGAGGAGAACAAAGCGCTGCCGCGCCTTGCGGAAAACGCCGATCCCGAGAAGGCTCGAGCACTGACCGAGTCGGTTCGGGAGTTTCGCAACGCGCTGCACTTCGAAACGACCGCAGTTTAGAGCTACGCTAGGCCGTAGCTGTCTCTCTTAGTCATCCTTCGACAGGCTCAGGATGACAAGGACTTTTTGGCGGCTTTGACTGAGCTGTCGAGCGCTTCGGCCAGCGACTGGCCGTTGCGCTCCCAGCGCTCGACGAAGCGCAGCGCAAAGCGTTCGGCACGCGAGAGCTTGCCGGCGCGTTCCGGCTTTCCGTTGCCGCTTCGTCGTGCGGGCAAGCGACGCAGGCGCGTGTAGGTTTCGATCACCGCGGGGTGCACGTACGCCTTGCGGCAGACCGCCGGCGTGTTGCCGAGACGCTGCGCGACCTGACACAGAGCAAGCGTGATCTTGTGCTTCGCGTCGGTAAGGTGTTCCGCGGCTTCGCCCAACGCGGCGATGCACTCGACCGTACCGATCCACGTGCGGAAGTCCTTGGCCGAGAAGTCGTCGCCGGCGATTTCGCGGATGTACTCGTTCACGTCGTCGGACGAGATCGTGTTGACCTCGCCGCCCTCTTCCACATAGGAAAAGAGCTCTTCGCCGGGGAGATCGCGGCAACGCTTGATGATGCGGGCCAGACGCGCGTCGTCGAGCTTGATTGAGTGCTCCTTGCCGGTCTTTCCCTTGAAGCGCAGGCGCACTTGGGTGCCGTTGAGACGCACGTGCCGGGAGCGCAGCGTCGTGAGTCCGTACGAGTTGTTGGCCTTGGCGTACTCTTCGTTGCCGACGCGAATGCCGGTCACGTCCAGCAAGGTAACGACGGCGGCCAGCACCTTACGGCGCGAGAGCCCGTTGCCGCACATGTCCTTCGCGATGGCCGTGCGGATGTTCGGCAGCGCGCGGCCGAAGGCGACGAGACGCTGATATTTCGCTTCGTCGCGCACCTCGCGCCAGCGCTTATGATATCTATATTGCTTGCGCCCCCGCGCGTCGCGGCCCGTCGCTTGGATATGGCCGTTGTGGATGGGCGATATCCAGACGTCGGTATACGCCGGCGGGACCGCGAGCGATCGTATCCGCTGCAGTTCTTTCGGATCTTCGACTTCGCGGCCGTCCGGGAAGTAATAGGCGAAGTGGCTTCCGCGCTTTTCGCGGCGGATGCCGGGTTTGCGATCGTCAACGTAGCGTAAGCCGGCCTCGCGGGCCGCTTCCTGCGGGTCCACTTTGCGCTTCTTACCGCCAGCCTGATGCTTTAAATCGCAAGGCCCTAGGCGGCTAAGGGGTCGTTCGCTCTTGCAGGCAGCGAAAGAGACGCTCAGAACCGGCTGCGTCATCACCGCGCCGGAACGAGGTTTGGATGACCACTCTTAACAATCGCCCGCTGCCGCTGATCGCCGCGGCGCTCTTTGTAACGTCGGGGTGTGGCGGAAATGCAGCCCTTCCGACCTCCACGTTGCCGGCCGACGCGCCCGGCGCGAGCTCGATTGCACTGGTCGACAAGACCTCGATCCTGAAACATCTCACGAAGGACGTGGAAATCGGCTCGACGGTCGATCCGACCAATGGCGACACAGGCCCTCGCGCGATCTCGCTCGTGCGCGCGACCTTCGGACTGAAGAAGGGTCAGCTACTCGTGTGCAACTTCGACGACGCCTCGGGCAACGCAGGGAAGGGCACGACGATCGACGTCTTCAATCCGGTTCCGAGCTCCCAACCAGCGACGTTTACGCAGAACGCCAAGCTCCAGGGTTGCGACGGCGACGGGGTAACGGCGGGAAATCACGTCTATGGCGCCGGGCTGCTCAGCGGTCTCCTTTCGCAGTTCGATCAGACCGGCAAGCTCTTGAAGAGCTACGATTACCCGATTCAGACGCCCTTTACCGACACCGATGCGTTCTGCGGTTTTGCGTATGCGCCCGAGGACGTCTACGTTTCCGATTCCAAGACCGGCTCGGTCATCAAGGTGTCGTTCCTTCCCGTTGGCGGCCGGGTAAAGCTGACGCGAGTGATGACCGGCTTCGCCGTGAACGGCGGCTCCGGTTGGAGCGTACTGGGCCCATCCGGAATGCAGTACGACGCGCGAAGAACCGGCAGCCTCTGCAACGACACGCTCTACATCGTGGACGGACCCGATAGCACGGTCGTCGCCGTCTCGAACGCGAGCAGGCTACTTCTGAAGGACGAGATCGTCGTGCAACCCGGCGGCAAGAAGTTCAAGTGCGCGCACCCGAAGGCCACGTGCGCCAGGCTCGTCTATAGCGGCCGCCCCCTCGATGGGCCCATGGCGTCGGCGCTTCTGCCGAACGGCAACCTGATCGTTGCGAATACGAAAGGTGGGAACACGCTCGTGGAGCTGACGCCGACGGGCCGAATACTGGCGACCAAGAAGCTCGATAAGAGCTCGATCCCTCACGTCTTCGGGTTACTCGCTACCGGCACGAGCGACAGCGATACCGCGCTATTCTATACCGACACCAAAACGAACACGCTGCAAGAACTCGAGCAGTAGAAAGCAGTAGAACCGGCGCTTACTTCTCGAAGGCTTCGCGCCAGCGCGCATTGGCCTGATCGAACGCGTCTTGCTGGGACTTGACGATGCCCTGCATCGTGTCGAACCACTGTTTCGAGGCGTCTTGTTGTATCGTGCGGATATTGCTTTCGGTCGCAAGTGCGCTCTTGTACATGTCGGCGTAGATGGCGCCGGCGCGGTGCACATCGGCGACGATCTGCTGCAGCCGCGCATTGAGCTGATCGTAGCCGAGGCCTTGGAGGTACAGCGCCATCGCCCGGTACTGTGCGAAGTACGCCTCGACTTGCGACAGGTAGGTGGCCCAGGAGCCTAGCTCGGCGGAGCCGTGACCGGGCGGCGTACTCATAAATGCCTGGAGGTTCCTATTCACCTGCTGGTACTGCGCTTCTAAGCTTTGCAGCCATTGGCGCTGCATCTCGGCGAAATTTTGCGTAGCGTCGTTCATGCGAGCTCCTCTTCTTCTGACGCGTCACCTTTCGCGCGGGTGGCCGCCGGTTCCTCAAAGAAAGGCGCTTTTATGGGCGGAGCGAGGCGTTTGCGCGTTGCGGCATCCCTCGCCTTGTGCGCGCTAGCGTTCGCTGCGGGCGGAGCCCGGCAGACGATTCCTGCCGCGACGGACGCCTCGGGCATTCACAAGATTCGGCACGTGATCGTGATCATGCAAGAGAATCGCTCCTTCGACAGCTACTTCGGCACGTTTCCGGGCGCCGACGGGATTCCGATGCGCGACGGCGTGCCGGCGGTCTGCGTGCCGAATCCTCAAACCAACTCGTGCGTCCGTCCGTATCACGATCCCAACGACGAGAACACCGGGGGGCCGCACAGCGCGGCGGCATCGGACGCGTCCGTCAACGGCGGCAAGATGGACGGTTTCATCCGCGTGATGAGCGGCGTTACTGAGACGGGAGGCTGCCCGACCAACATTCCAACCTGCGTCGTTGCCGGGCACGAGGCGTCGGTAATGGGGTATCACGATGCGCGCGAGCTGCCGAACTACTGGGCGTATGCGCGCAACTTCGCGCTGCAGGATCATATGTTCGAACCGATCGCGTCGTGGAGCTTGCCCGCGCACCTGTACATGGTATCGGAATGGGCGGCGACGTGCGCAAGGATCGGCGATCCAATGAGCTGCAAGCCGGAGCGCCGGTACTTCAACGTGCAGGATCTGCCGCGCGACCTGCTCGCCGCGGACGAAAAGAAGCCGGGGCGTCCGGATTACGCGTGGACCGACCTCACGTACCTGCTGCACAAACATCGCGTCTCGTGGGCGTACTACGTGATGGACGGCTTCGAGCCGGATTGCGAGAACGATCAGAGCTCGTGCAATCTGCA
>JAFAXS010000113.1 GCA_019240755.1 Vulcanimicrobiota bacterium | reverse complement strand
TATCACCAATCCGGATGAGCAAGCTAGAGTGGCAACCATACGATCACGGAGTACTGGCTTTGTCTGGCGCCGGAGCTCTTGCGCTCGCGTGGCTTTCGTATTCCAAAACGCGGCTTAAGAATATAGATTCTGGCGGGAGCGTGTAGGAATCGAACCTACCAGTCGCCTTGCGACGACCTCAGCGATTTTGAAGACCGTGCGAGCCACCAGACCCGTACGCTCCCATGACGTTGAAGAACCTTTATTTTAACGGGATTTTGTCAAAGTACTCCTGGAAAGTGACCTTCAGAGTCAAAGAGAGCGGCGGCTGCGAGCACGCGTCGCTATAGACCCTTTGCACTATCCAGACGTGAGCACATCGAATCAGCTCCGGCGTGGGCCTAGGAGCGCCGCACAGATCGTGATAGTCTAAATTTCGGTGGCACCGGCGGCGCACTGATTGAACGAGGAGGCCCCCGATGAAATATCCAGCTTTTACGCAGATGGTAACCGTTTGTGTCGCTTCGACGATGCTCGCTGGCTGCAGCACAAATGTCGGTGCCGTACCACCCGGAAATCGCGAGGACGGGTCGGCGGCTTTGAGATTGCGCCAGCCCTTCGTCGTGCTCTACAACTTCCGGGGCGGTTCAGACGGAGCACAGCCTCAAGGCCCTCTCATTTTAGGCAAGGACGGCGCACTTTATGGGACGACCGAGTTCGGCGGGTCCTCGTACTCTTGCGGTTTTTACCACAACAGTGGATGCGGCACCGTCTTCAAGCTTTCACCGTCGCGATCAGCCTACACCGAGCGCGTGGTTCACAGCTTCAGAGGACTGCGTTCCGACGGCGCCTGGCCGTGGGCCGGCCTTACCTTCGATTCTAATGGAGCGCTCTACGGTACTACCACAAGCGATGAAGGCGCAAAGGGCTGCGGCACTGCCTTCAAGTTGACTCCGACGGCATCGGGGTACTCGGAAAGCGCGGTCTACAAGTTCGAGTGGGCTGATTGCAATCGTGGCGAGCGGCCTTACGCCGGTTTGATCTTCGGAAAAGACGGCGCGCTGTACGGCACGACGTTCGTCGGCGACCGCATCGGCGAAGGGCTTGCCTTCAGGTTGACGCCATCCGGATTCCCGTACACCGAGACCATTCTGCAGCGGTTTCATGGCCTTAATGGCCTGAATCCATTCGCGGGCCTGACCTTCGGTACCGATGGTGCACTCTATGGTACGACGAGTGCCGGCGGATCTACTCAGGCTTGCGGCTTCTACTACGACGGTTGCGGCACCGTGTTTAAGTTGACGCCGTCAGGGAGATCACGCTATAGGGAAAGCGTCATCCATAACTTCGTCGAGAGCGACGGCGAGGGGCCGTTTGGCGGGGTGATCTTCGATAACAAAGGCGCGCTCTACGGCACAACCGGGGAAGGCGGCAGCGGCACGTGCTCCGGCTCCACTGGATGCGGCACCGTGTTCAAGTTGACGCGGTCGGGATCGGGCTACATCGAGACCGTGCTCTATAGCTTCGCCGGCTCTTACTCTTCCGACGGTCAGTATCCGATGGACACTCTGGTCCTCGATAACGAAGGCGCGCTCTATGGCACAACGTACTGGGGCGGTAGTCCGTCCTGCAACTGCGGTACGGTCTTTAAGTTGACGCCGTCGGGATCGGGCTATAAGGAGAGTATCCTCCATAGGTTCGCGGGGGCCGACGGGGCAGAACCACGCGCGGCTCTGATCTTCGATCGGAGAGGCGCTCTTTATGGCACTGCCTCGGCCGGCGGCAAGTATGGTGAAGGCACCGTATTTAAGGTGGCGCGCTAGCCGCCAGACCCGTCCGCTCCCGAGGTAGGCCGCATTTAGCGTGTAACGGAGGCGCCGCCTTCGGCCATTGCTAAGCATCACCGCGGTGAAAACACGGCCCGACATTCGTAACGTCGCCATCATTGCGCACGTCGACCACGGCAAAACGACGCTGGTCGATGCGATGCTCAAGCAAAGCGGCGTCTTCCGCGAAGGCCAGCAGGTCGCATCGAGGGTGATGGATTCCAATCCGCTCGAGCGCGAGCGCGGCATTACCATTCTCGCTAAGAACACCGCGATTCGCCACGGGAGCGTTAAGTTCAACATCGTGGACACGCCCGGCCACTCCGATTTCGGCGGTGAAGTCGAGCGCGTCTTGCAGATGGTGCAGGGCGTGCTGTTGCTCGTAGACGCAGCAGAGGGCGTCATGCCGCAGACTCGCTTCGTGCTTCGCAAGGCGCTCGAACTCGATCTGCGCGCCATCGTCGTCATCAATAAGATCGATCGCAAAGAGGCGCGCGCGCAAGACGTTGTCAACGAGACGTTCGACCTCTTCGTCGAACTCGGCGCCGACGACCAGCAGGCCGACTTTCCCGTGCTGTTCACCAATGCCAAGGCGGGCATTGCGAAGCGATCGCTCTCCGACGAGAGCGATTCGCTCGAGCCCCTCTTCGAGGCTATCGTCGCACACATCCCCGAAGCGCCGGCAGAAGATGGGCCCTTGCAACTGCTGATTTCGGCGATCGACCATAATCGTTTTGTCGGCCGGATCGGCATCGGCCGAATCTTCCGCGGAAGCTCTCGCCGTAACGAGCCGATCGTCAAGATCGCGCGTGACGGCGCAGTGGCGACAGGTCTGCGCCTCGGCACTCTGCTGGCATTCGCCGGCCTCGAGCGCCTCGAGATCGAGGAAGCTTCCGCCGGCGATATCGTCTGCGTCTCGGGCATCGACGACCTCAACATCGGCGACACGATTGCCGACGCGGGCACGCCCGAAGCGATCGCCGCCGTCGCGGTGGACGAGCCGACGGTTTCCATGTTTTTTAGCGTCAATAATTCGCCGTTCGCGGGCCGCGAAGGAAAATTTCTAACATCGCGCCAGATTCGCGAACGCTTGATGCGCGAGCTGGAATCGAACGTCGCATTGCGCGTCGCAGATAGCTCCTCGCCCGACACGTTCGAAGTGCGGGGCCGCGGTGAGCTGCATCTCGCGATCTTGATCGAAACGATGCGTCGTGAGGGCTACGAGCTCGCCGTTTCCAAGCCGCAAGTGATCGTCATCGAGCGCGACGGACGACGCTTCGAGCCGGTCGAGTACGTCGTCATAGACGTTCCTGAAAGCTACGCGGGCGCTGCGATCGAGGCGCTGGGCCGGCGCAGAGCCACGATGTCGAACCTGTTGAGCGTTGGGGACACGAGACGGCTCGAATATACGATGCCGACTCGCGCCGTCTTCGGACTGCGCGGCGAACTGCTCACGCTATCGCGCGGCACGGCGGTCCTGTCGCACACGTACTACGATCACCAGCCCTGGCAGGGCGACGTGCCGGGCCGAGGCGTCGGCGCACTCGTCGCCAGTGAAACGGGGCGCACCACCGGTTACGCGTTGATGGGCGTCGAGCAGCGCGGACGTTTCTTCGTCGGGCCCGGCGTCGACGTTTACGAAGGAATGATCGTGGGCCGCGCCAACGACGAGCACGACGTCGCACTCAATGTCGCGCGCGAAAAGAAGCTCACCAATATGCGCGCTGCCGGTTCCGACGACAACGTGAAACTCGCCCCGCCCGAAGTGCCGTCGCTCGAACGCGCAATTGAATTCATCGACGACGATGAGCTCGTCGAAGTAACGCCGCACTCCATTCGTCTGCGCAAGCGCATTTTGACCGAAGGCGAGCGTCTTCGGATGCGCAAGCGCGAGGCGGCGCGGATGTCCTCTAGTTAGATCCCGGGACGCTTGATCGGCTGACTCATCTCGATGACGACAAACCACGCATATTTAGTCATTGAGGGAACCGCGGTGAAGAGCCTCCGATCGAGGCGGTTTAACATTCGCGATAAGCGATTGCCGAACGTGCTAGCGCCGAATGGAGCCGCGGCCAGCGCGCACAGGTGGTAGTAAGACAGCCGTACTTCACCAAAAAACTCGCTGGCGAGTTCGAGCTCCCCCTGTCGCAGCGGATGCTCGTCCGGCGTGCGGATTTTCGGCGTCACTCGGCGAAATAGATTGATGACGGGGTTATGCCCGAGAGGCTCGATAAAAATAGCGTGACCGCTTGGGCGCAGCGTGCGCGCGAGTTCTCCGTAGGCTCGCACCAGATCTAGATGATGCAAGATTCCGACACCGCAGATAACATCGAAACTGTCGTTTTCGAAGCGCAGTTTCTCAGCATCCATTGCGAAAAAATCCACGTTGTCGATTCCCGACTCCGCAGCCCTGGACTTGCCGATTTCTACGGCTACGTCGGAGATGTCGATGCCTGCAACGTGCATGGCCTGACCGCACAGCCGCAAAGCATTTGCCCCGTTGCCGCACCCGAATTCCAAGAGGCGTTTACCGCGTGAAAGTTGAGCAACCCGATTTTGGAAGTAACCGTGAGATTCGCCGGTAATTCCGTAAAAGTGCTCAACACCACGGGACCCGTCGTTGACCTTGAAACGCGCGTCTTGCAGCGCCTTTTCACGCTCTTTTCGAGCATTTACCATTCCGTGTATGGCGCTCATGGGATTAAATGGGTCAGCAAGAACAGTATTCCCGAACCGATGCCGCCGAAGATATCGGAATGCTTCTGCGCCTGCGGAACGTAAATCACGTCCCCCTTTTGCAGCGCAACGTCGGCCGATTCATTGCCTTTGTTGAGCGCTTCGTAGAGGTTGACTTCGAGCGCCGTTCGCGCGCCGTTGGGTTGCGTTCGCACGACACGAATGTGATTGAGATCGGATTGGGCGTTTTGGCTATTACCGGCCTTTGCGACGGCTACCGAAAGATGGTCGCCCTCGTGCACTTCAATTTCACCCGGGTGATCCACCGCGCCGGCGACCTCCACGAGGAACTGAACCGGGCCCGGGATGTATACGACCGAGCCTTCGCCCAACGGCAGGTCGGCGGCAGTATCTCCACGCTGCAAGAGCGATTCCAGCGAGACCGTGCGTACGGCGCCATTCGAGTCGGCGATGCGCGCATCGGGAAACGCCCCATTCGTGTTCGCCAAGCCACCGGCGGCAGCGATCGCATCGGTCAGTTTCGCATCCGAACGGAGTTGATATTTTCCGGGGGTCTTCACGTCACCCAAGACCAGTACGTTGGGCTGTCCCAGCTGCGCGATCGAAACGTTGACGACGGGATTGCGAACGTATCGCCGGAGGCGCGCCGCAAAAAGAGAGGCTGCCTCGTCGGGCGTCTTTCCTCCCACAGCGACCCGCCCTACCAAGGGATACTGGACGGAGCCATCCGCGAGCACGATGACGTTCTGCGAAAGTGACGCATCGCCAAAGACGGCGACGCTCAGTTGGTCGCCCGGGTGAATGCGCGTTTTCGCGGTGGTCGGGTCTGCCGTCCCGGTTGCAGGCGCCGCCCAGAAAAACCCGACAAACGCGAGGACGCAAAGGGCTGCGACGCGCTTCATAGAGCTCAATTGTAAGGGGTAGGTCGCCCGCCCCGGAACGGCCCCTGGGCGGGAGCGCCCTGAGCCGCGGGACCCCTTAGAGCCGGGAAGGTTGGGCTATGCTCGGGGCTGCGGCTATCGAGTGTGGGCTAAACGGCCGCCGCCAACCCGCGGCTGCTCGCGATCACGGCCGCGCGGGAGCGCACGCCGAAGGCGGCACGCACGCGAGCCGCATGGTTTTTTGCGGTATCCGGGGAGATGCCCAGACGTTGGGCGATCTCTTTGTCGCCGAGACCTTCGCACATCAAACCGAAAACCCGGCGCTGCGCGGGCGTTAGGGCCGAGACCCTCGGGTCCACGTCCACCGACGCGGCCCGCTTGCGAATCTGCTGCGCAACGGAACTCTCCTGGAAGTCTTGAACGGCATCCGCGGCATAGCGCAGCCAAGCGCGTTCTTCAGTGACCGTGTGAATGCGAAGCGCGCTGGCCGCGGCGCGCCAGGCATAACCGATGGAACAAAATGTCTCGTACGCCCTCGTGAGCAACTCGACGGCTCCGGCGCGCTCACCGGCGGCCGCCAGTACCGTGCCCCTGGCGTAGTCCTCCATCGCTGCGAGGCGCGAGTCGTGCGCGAACGCCAGCGCGGCGTCCACGTTCGTGGGAATCGCGTCGTAAATGGCAAGCAGTTCGCGCGCCGTCGCCGGGTCGCGATCGGCGGCCAACTCTGCCACGTTGAGCAATGAAACGCGCTCTTCGCCGCGAGAGCTCCAGTCCGTCGCTTTCGCGAGACCAACGGCATGCTGGAGCAAGGCGTCCGCGGTTTGGTTTTCGACGGCCATGCGGGCGAGATATGCCTGATCGCAATAGGATGCCGTCACCCACATGCGCGATGGAGCGACGTCCCGCGCCAGATATGCATACGCGAACGCTTTCTCGTGCATTCCGCGCAAAGCAAACGCCCATGCCAGGCCGCGGAAGGTGAGAAAACGTTCCACTTCAAGCTCGTCGTTCCAAGGGAAAGCTTCGACCATGCGCACCGCAAACGCAAACGTTTCCTTCGCGTAGATTTCTCGCGTGAGGTGCACGATTGCTCTGATGGTCCGAGCCAACAAAAGCAGGTCCTTAGCGCCCGCCGTTTCGTCGATCACGCGCGCGGTCCGCTGCAAGAAGTCTAACTGTTCGCAAAACTCCCCTCGCAAAGCGCAAACCCAGGAGCGGGCGTAAAGCCACCGAGCGTAAAGGTCGGGGCGACTGCGGACGTCAACTGCGAGGAGCGCCGCCTCCATTCCGGCCGGATCCCCTTTAACCCATGCGACGAGGGTCTTCGCATACGCGACCTCAAATCGTGCGTCAACGCCGTGCGGATCGTGCACCGAGCACAAGACTTCTCGAGCGAGGCTCAGCTCGCCGCGGTAGGAGTGACACGAAGACTTTAGCGCCAGCAAAAGAGCACGCTCGTCGGGCGTGCTCACACGAATGGCGGCGATGGCATCGAGGGCGGTTAGGTGGTCGTTTTTCCGGATGAGCGCGCGCACGCGCAAAATTTGATCCGCTGTCGACGAGGCTCCGGCGAGCACCCGAAGGCAGCCATCAAGACGACCCTCGTTATACAGTTCGAGGGACGAGGCTTTCGGGAGCGTTACCGAACAGGGCTCCAAGAGAAACTGCCTCCTAACGCTAACGGGCGCGCAAGCACGCTTTGCGCTTGCCGACGCTCGTTTACGCTCGAGGCTGGGCTCTCCTGCTGCGCCCCGGGGTCAGTAACTTAGGATTGGCGCGTCAGGGTCGTCATTGCGACGACCGGTGCTGCCGGCATCACCGCCGACATGATACCGCCCGGTGTGTCGGCGGGGACTATGTGGTGGAGAAAACCCAGCAACAGCGCGAGGAACAAACCCATCTTTATCTATCCTTGTTTTTACGTTTAGCGATCGCCCAATAGTCAAAATTGACTACGTGAGCCTAGCCTACCTCATTTAATGAAGCAACGCCAGCCTGGAAAACCATGAATTGGAGAGGAACTGTGCTACCGTAGAGGCGCCCGCCAGCTTTATCGAGGGGTCGAAGCAGGCGGACGCGTGATCCATAGAACTTCGCGTCGCGTTCGACGCGGTAATGGAGGCCAATAAACCGTTCGAGCACGTCGCACCCGAAGCGGATGTTGGCAGAGGCGCATTCACCGGCGGTAATCAGCCAAAAGCGGCTCCCCTCTGGGAGGCTTCGGGCCACGTCCCCGGCCGAATGCAGGACGAACCGCGTGACGTCGTAGCGTCGAAAATCGACGGCGGCCGGCACGGCCACAACCCGGTTCGCCCCGTGGTAGTAGTAAGAGAACGGCAATGCGTTCTCGGCTTCGAAAACCGCTATCGGTTGGCCGGGCCCTTCGTGTTCGTGAAGATACGAAGCGACTCGAACCCAATCGCCTTGCTTGGCCAACGGCGCGTATGCGTGGGCGAGAAAGACCGTGGAAGCCGTGAGGGCCAAAGCGGCCCAAGCGGTCGTCGCCGCTCGCCGAAGTGGTGGGCTCAGGAACGAAAAGACTGCGAAGACCGCGAGCTGCGCCGGGAGGTACAGAGCGGCGGCGTGGCGGTCGAGCAAATGAACGCCGAGCGCATACGTTCCGAAAGCGAACGCGATAAACGCGCATCCCGTGAGAACCAGGATCGTGCCGTCCCCTCCCTTCGCAAATTGCTTCCGGACGGCTATGGCGACGCCCAATGCGCAAACGGCCAACGCCAGATAGATGGCTTTCGCGTGGGCGATAAAGAGCGGCAGCAGGAAACGCGCCAATATTGCCGCCAGCACCGCGTTCGCCCGAAGCGGCGATGGCGGCGTAAACGCGCCTTTAAAATTCGCGACCTGATTCGGGACGATCGCCAGCATCGGTGTGAACGCAGCAACGGCGACCGCCGCGCAAATCAGGAAGCGCCAAACCGACTGTCTGCGGTAAACGACTACGGCGACGCCCTGCGCGAAGAGAAGAAATGCGAAATAGTATTGCGTGTAGAGCGCGACGATGCAAAAGGCTGCGTAAGCTAAGGTCGATAGCCGCGATCGTTGCTCTGCGAGAAAGGCATCAAAAAAGGTAAGCAGCAGAACGGCCGACAGTAGAACGATCAGCGCGTAGACCCGCATCTCAACGGCTGCCCACACGGTGAAGGGGTTCCAGGCCGCGACCCAAGTGACCAGTCCCGAATCCGCGCTCGGAACGTATCGGCGCACCAAGCCCGGAACCAACGCGAGCGCACCTGCGATGCAAAAAACCGAAGGCAATCGCAAGAAGAAGGCACTGTCCCCGAGGTGTCGCCACGCCGTCAACAGCAGGAAATAGAGCGGCGCGTTCTGTTCGAATCCAAGAGCTTGATGGAAAGCGTAAGCGAAGCCGCCGGCGGTTGTGTGCAGAGTGTAGGCTTCGTCCTGCCAAATATTGAGAAGATAGGCGAGCGGTACCGTCAGCGCAACGATCGTAGCGACCGCGACGAGCGCTGCGGACGGTGAACGAACTTTCGAGATGGAGAGCTCCTGCGCAATCGCCACCAACAGAGACTAACACCGGCGTAATGCGCTTGCCCATGGCGCTACGCACCATTACGAGGTGATGCGAAGGTCCCCGTCCCAGGACGGCCGGCTCTAGCCACTCGGACCACCGAACCCTATGCTGGGCGTAATGGGAAGGGCAACGCTCGCGTCTTTCGCCGCAGTCGCGTTTGTGGTGGCATTGATCTCGCTCCTCCTCGCCGGACGGGGCGCGATAGAGCACCAAAGTTTCAAGGCATTCTATTGCGCCGGCGTCGCAGTACGGCACCGTGAGGATCCATACCGCGTGGAGCCATTGCGTTCGTGCGAGCGTCGTCTGCTCTCTAATCACGAGCCTGAAGGCTACGTCGAGCCCGCCCCGCTGCCCGGATACGCTCTTGCCGTTTTTGCGCCGCTCGCCTTGTTGTCGCCGAAAGCGGCCGCCGTCGTGTTCGCACTCGCGATGGCCATCGCGACGATTCTTGCGGCCTACTGTCTGTCGGCAGTGCTGCAGGCGCCCCCTGCGGCGGTGTTGCTCGCATTTGCACCTCTTGCCTTGTTGAACATCGCGTACGGCGAAATCGTCCCGCTTGCCTTAGCGGGAATCTGTTGCGCGGGATACTGCATTGCGCGTGAGCGTTGGGTGGAAGCCGGCGCGGCCGTCTGCGTCGCGTTGATCGCGCCTAACGTCGGGGTCGCGGCGGTCGTTGCGGTGTTCCTTTTCGCGCCCCGAACGCGAATCGTCATCCTCATCTTCGGCGCTCTCCTCGCAATCCTCAGCGTCTTGGCATTAGGCGTCCACAGGAACATCGAGTACGCCACGACGGTGCTGCCGCTTATGGCGCGCGCAGAACTCGTCGCCTCCGATCAGTATAGCTTGAGCCACTTGCTCTACGCGGCCGGCATGGCACCGAACTCGGCACTTCTGCTGGGCAGAACATGGTTTGTGATTGCTACGGTTGGAAGCATTGCCATTGCGGGCGTGGTTTCCATACGGCGCCGCGAAACAGCGCTCGTCCCACTGATCGCGCCGCTCGGCGCGCTGTTTTTCGGCATCTACTTGCACGACATTCAGATGCTGCTTGCGATTCCGGCCGCGCTTGCCGCGGCAGCGCGGACCCGCGGCGTCACGTTCCGGACGACGGCGCTCGCGGCGCTGGCCTTGCTCGTCGCGGTGTGGACGCAGCGGGCGGCGCGCGCGACGCTCATCCTCGATGGTGCGGGGGTCGCTGGTGCGGTCTACGGCGCGCTCTCCCCGGCCGGAAACCGCCTCGCTCGCGCGATCGCGGCTGCGGCGGTGACAATTGCAGCGGTTTTGCTGCTCGGACGCTACCTGACGCCGCTTGCCGGATCGCAGATTATCACGGCGCCGTTTCATGTGGCTCCCAACGATTGGGCCGCAAATGCCTGGGCCATCTACCTTCGTTCCACGCCCGCGCTAACGAATTCGAACGCGGGCGTGAAAGTTCCGACCTTGCTCGGCCTGTTTCTGACGCTCGTCTGCATCGTTCGCCTTGGTCTTACGCCAAGCCGATCCGAATTGCGTGAACCGCCGCCTGAGAGCGCGCCGTACAGTGTATCTTTGCAAAGATATGGCTGACGTGATTCTTGATCGTCTTTTCAGATAGAACGAGGCGTCGGCCGATATCGCGATTCGAAAGCCCCTGAGCGATCAACCGAATGATCTCGCGTTCGCGCGGCGAGAGCTCATTCGTGGGCCGGTTTGACGGCGCCCGGCGGCGCAACAGCGACGCAGCAACCCGAGGGTCGACGTAACTCGAACCTTCGGCCAACGTCTTGATCGCCGCAACGAGTTCCTGAAGCGACGAATCCTTGACGATATAGGCTTCGGCGCCCGCCGAAAGACAGTGCTGCATCAGTTCGCCCTGTGTGTGTGCGGAAAGCGCGCAGATCTTCGCCCCGGGCGAGCGGGCCTTGAAATGCTCGACCACATCGTCGATTTCTTCATTGTCAATGTCGATGATGACGATGTCGATGTCCTTGGGCAGCGTCGCGGTCTGGGCGCCCGCGTTAATGCCGACAACCTTGATCTCCGGATCGGCAGAAAGTACCTGAGCCACCGCTTTTGCAAAGAGAACTTGCTTCTCTACTATGAGAACTCGGATTTGAGCGTTGGTATCCATCGAACTGTCTCCTACGAAGTATCGGCCCTCTTACGCCGAAAAACTCGGCAGACTTTAGGCCTGGGACATTAGGATGACAGCACGGGCCGCTCGCCGCCAACCTGAATTCTTAGGGAGTCGAAAGGGTGAATTTGGGCGTTATTAGGGGCCATTGGTCCCTGACTCGGCCCCGACTACACCGGCTTTTCGTAGTAGGAATTTGTCAGTGCCGCGTGCGCAACGTGGCCCGATAGCGCCGAAGCACCGTCGACGCGGTATCGACGGGCGATTCGCCTTACGTGGGTCTCAGCTTAAGCTATGTTAAGGGTAGCCGTACGCGCTTTCGGCGAATCGGCGCGTCGCATCGCCTTTCACCGACCCGGTTCTGTGCCTGCGCCATCCTAGGAAGGCGGCCGCCATTTCGATTCGGTTATGGGAATTCGTCTTGACGATCAGGCGTGCAATGTGATCTTGAACTGTGGATTCCGCCAGGTCCAAACGCGCGGCAATTTCGCGGACGGAGTGGCCGTCAAGCAGTGCATGAAGCACCTCGCGTTCGCGGGGTGAAATCCGAAAACCCGGCTCGGACTGGTCGATCGGATCGCGCGACTGCGACTCCAGAGAAACACCGATGAAGATCCCGTCTCCGACCATCGGCACGACGCGCAGGCGGAGACCTGGAATGGGAACGACAACTCCGGCAGTGCACGTCTCGAGACGTGCAAAGTCCCAGCTTGCGGTTAACCGCCGCACGGCTCGCTCCAAGAGGGTCGGCAGGCGTTCGTCCTGAGGAGCGATCAACTTAGCGATTTCCGTTGAAACGTTCTCGACCGGATGCCAATGAAAAGCGACTTTGAAGTCCTTGGTCAGCAATACGAAGCCGGAATCTTCACCGGTAGGCTCGACGATGGGCTTCGTCCGATGCAAAGGTTCGCGCATAACGCTCTGGACGACGGTCACCATCCGTCGCATGGCCCCCGGAAGGCTGTATGCGACACGTGACCACGCCTTATCCGATATCCCGGGTGGACGCGAAACCGCAAAGACCAGCGCTCGCCCGTGGTCGAGCATCGTCGACGCGCCCAACACGGAAGAGAGTTTTCCGTTCTCGCCCGTAACGCGTAACGTAACCGTGCCGGTCGCATCGGGCAACGGCACCGCGCACAGTATTCCCAAGGCGCGGCGGCGATTCAGCACCTCGCCGCTAAGTGCAAAGTGCCGCACGTTACCGTCGGCATCAAAAACTCCTAATACCCACGGGCTATTGCGGGCGCCTTTAATCAGACGCACGATATGCGACTCGACGCGTGCCTTTGGAGCACCTGAACGATCGAGCAGATCCGATTCAGGCAGCTCTGTTTCTAAATGGTTGGCGTTCACGATAAGGAGGACTCTTATTCTAACGTGCAGCTAATGCTAGGCGCAATGCCGCGCGCGTAGTCATTTTCTACTAGAGCGGGCAGTACGAAAGCGCGCAGCGGATGCACTCTGAATGCTGCGGCCAACGCTTTAAGCGATTCAACCACAACGCTGCGCTTGACTTGCCCGTCTAAGCTCATCGCGGGAAAGAAGGCCAACTCGGGACATTCGGCAGCATCCAGAAAATCTAGCGGGTGAAGCAAGATCGACGGTTCCGTGCGCGTTAGCTTGCAAAGCAACAAGGCGGCGCGAAAATACATCAGGGCAGCGGTTGGCGAGAGAGCGGCAAGATAGAGAACGTAACTGATATGAATCGGCACGCGCGCGAAGGGCATCGTCGTGACGGGCACCTCTGCGATCGAGCCGGAGGGCGTCTTCACTTCGTGGGGCCGATTCGACCGGAAACCGTCCGCAAAAGATCCAAAGAGATCCGCACGGTCGCTTTGCTCTTGCGGAGTGAGTTTTGCGCTGCGAAAATAGTACGCTCGTGCGAGGGGCCCGATGAACGTCGGCAGGGATGAGGCATCGTACAAATAATTCCGACGAACTAGAACTTCCAAGATGTCGCTCGAGCGCGTAAAGCCCGGTCCCCGGAATCCGCGTGGGTGGTATCCCGTCGCTCGTTCGATATGTTCTTCGGCTCGCGCGATCTCGTCGTTGATTTCCGTTATTCCACGCCGATGCATCCACGGCTCGTGGTAGTGCGAATGATTGCCAATTTCGTGACCGCGGCGCGCTATTTCCGATAGGACCTCGGCGTGCATCGGAAGCGCCGCATCTTGCCCTACTAGGAAAAAGGTGATTCGCAAGTTTAATTCATCTAAAATGTCGAGAACTCTAGGCACGAGCAGGTTCAAATATGAACTCATCGATCGCCACTGTGGGTCTCCGTGAGTCTTCATATACGACCATTGGTTATCGAGGTCCAGCGATAGTGCGGCTCTCATGCAACAACCTCCAATCGTGGCTCGGCCGGCTCGGCCTCAAGCATAGCGCTCACGGCGTTCGCGAGCGTCACCGTTTCATTGACGTTGAGCGTGCCGTTGACGATATGCGCACTGCTGGCCATATAGAGTCCCGGCGTCGAGGTTCGCATCGGCGGCAGCCGCTTCGAGTAATCGAGCGTTGGAATCGGAAAGACGTAAGGAACCCGTGAAACGCGAAACGCAGCGACAGAGTCCCGCGAGAATGTCGAATGCATTCGTTCCAGCGCGCCCAGAAAGGTCTTCTCGACGTCTGGATCGTCCCAATGCAACGCCGGATCGTCGGAACCGACGTACTTCGGCAAATAGACGAGGGATTTGCCTCCCAACTCGCTGCGGTCGACTAGCGCCGTCATTTCAATGACGGCGGTGAACGGAACGTCTCGATCGGCGATGTTCGTGATATAGTACGGCGTCAGCGCATGTGTCAACAATACCGAGGCGCAGATGATGCCCTGGTACTCCACGCCCGCGCACAGCGCGCGTTCGTGCGGGCTCAGGCTACTGCAGATTCGTGCCGCCAGCGGCGGCACGAGCGTCACAAGCGCGCGATCGAATATGCCGGTGCCCTCGGCGGCGGCGACGCTAATGCGGCCGTCGTATGGCTCGACGCTGGTAACGCTGCATCCGGTTCGAATTCGGACGCCGGCCATCCGCAGGCACTCTTCGAAGCGCCGTACCGTGCGATTGTAACCGCCGCCGCTCATATAGCCGAAAAGCTCTTGCTTATTACCGGTCCGACGAGCGCCGTACATGCGCGCGATGATCGCCCAAATGAATGCAGCCGAAGCGCGCTCGGCCGAGGATCCCAACTTCGCGCGCAACAGCGGGAGCCAGATCCGTTCGACGATGTCGCGACCGCACAACTGCGTCAGCCATTGCACGGCTGTAAGGCGCTCCAACGGGCGCCAGTCCGTTATTTTCGCTGCGCGTTGTATGGCTCGGCCCAAGCGCAATTTCTGCCACGCTGAAAGGGGCGGAAAACGGAGGTAGTCTCGAATCCCGGAGAACGGATGGAGCGCACCATCCACGTAGAATCCCGTGCGAGCCTTTATCCACCGCAGTTCCGTGTCGAGATCGAGTGCGGCCAGCATCGCGCGCAGGTTGCGATCGCTCGCGAGGGTGACGTGGTAGTGGCGATCCCAGACCACGCCCCCCAACTCCCAAGCGGAAGCCAAACCGCCGCAGGATTCAGCCCGCTCGAAGATCGTAACGTCGTGCCCGGCCTTAGAGAGGTTCCAGGCCGTCGTCATGCCGAGCAGCCCGCCTCCGACGACGGCGTATTTCACTATCGGGCTGCGAGCTCGACGACGCCCGATGCGCTAAACAAGTACTGTGCGTGGCAAATGCCGCAGTGGAGCTCCTCGGGGCTCTCCGGCGGCGCAATCGAGGGCGCGAGGGTCGCGCCGCAGGCGCACGCGTAGCCAACGGTTCTGGCGGGATTGCCGCAGACAACTGCAAAGTCCTCAACGTCGCGGGTCACGACGGCTCCCATGCCAACCATCGCAAACCGTCCGATCGTCAAGCCCGGCCCAATCGTCGCCTGCGCGCCGATGGTGGCACCGGCACGCACGAGCGTCGGGAGCGTTTTTTCGTCCGGGTCCGACGGCAGGAGGCGCCGTAAGTCGGGCGTCGTTGCGCGTGGAAAACGATCGTTCGTGAAGACGACTCCGGCGGAGACCATAACACCGGTCTCGATGGTCACGCCCGTGCAGATGTAGACGAACGAGTTTATTTTCACGCGGTCGCCGATCGCTACGCCGTAGGCGATGTAGGTCTTGCCCCCGACGATGCAGTCCCGGCCGATGCGCGTGGAATGCCGAACGTGGACGTGATCCCATATTATCGTGCCTTCGCCGATCGAAACGCGCGATTCAATGGTGGCCGAGGGATGGATGACCATGTTAGGACGCCTTGGCCTCCTCCACTTCGCGCAGTGGGACGACTTCGAGTTCTTCCAACCGCGTGCCGATGCGCTCCCAGCGCGCGTACTCGAGCGCGGCGTACGCGGCCGCGATTACCTCCACGGAGGCTAGGGCGTCACGCGGCGTGATAATGAGGTCGGCAGTGCCGTTGACGGCGTCGCAGAAATTCTCGAGCTGGTCGCGGAAGGCTTGAATCTTGTCGTAGCCTCGCCCGAAGGGGTGCCATTCCGACTCGCCGCGGCGCCGGAAGCGCGATTCGTTCCAGCCGACCAAGATGGTTCCGTCGCTTCCGTAGAGTCGGACGAAGGTCTCCAGTTCTTTGTCGATGCTCCACGAGAGGTCCGACGAGCCCATCACGTCTTGATCGTTGTGGACGAACAGCCGCACCGTGTCTTCCACCAAGAGACCTTGCATGCGACGCCCCTCGACTATTTGGATGTCCCGAAGATTGCCGAGAAAGTAGCGCAAGATATCCACGGCGTGCGTACCGTTGTCCATCAGGACGCCACCCCCACTGACCGCGGCATCGGCGTTCCAACGGTTGCGCATATCCACGCGCGAGGTAAACGCATTCTCAACCAGCACCAAATCGCCGATGGCGCCGCAGAGAACGATATCGCGCGCTTTACGAACATCCCAGGCGTAGCGAAACTTCGATGCCATGGTGAACAGCGCGCCGCTGCACTCGGCGACCTGGAGCATGCGGCGAGCCTGAGCCGAGTTGATCGCCAGTGGCTTCTCGCACAGAACGTGTTTGCCGCATCGCAAGAGGTCGCAAGCGACCGCCTCATGCGAAGCGGGCGGAGTGCAGATCACGGCGGCATCGAATCGCACGCCGTTGAGCAGATCGGAGAGCGACGAGTAGGACGCACAGCCGACGCGCTCGGCGAAGGCCTGCGCTGCCACCGGATTCGTGTCACAGCCGGCGACGATTTGGGCGCTGCGCAGCGATTGGAATGCCGTCTCGTAGGCACGGGCGATCCCGCCCGTTCCCACGATTGCAAAGCGAATG
The DNA here is from genome assembly GCA_019240755.1 of Vulcanimicrobiota bacterium. Taxonomy (GTDB): domain Bacteria; phylum Vulcanimicrobiota; class Vulcanimicrobiia; order Vulcanimicrobiales; family Vulcanimicrobiaceae; genus Cybelea. The sequence goes on along the minus strand of JAFAXS010000113.1, from coordinate 34,918 downwards.
ACGCTCATGACGCGAGCCTTTCCTGAACCTGCCACACCGCGTCGATCAGGGAATCTGCGATATACTCCACGTCGGCTTCGTCGTAGCAATCATTCCACGGAACCACGAGCAGCCGCTCAAGCCCGTCTCTAACACCCGGATAGGCCTCCAGCCGGTAATCGAGCGCTTGCGGGCGCGCCAAAGTGAACGGGTAGCCGCTCGTGCCGAACGTCTTTCGGTCTTGAAAAACGTCGCACATGAAGGCGGGCTTCTGAATATAGCGTGGCGCGCATATAATGCCCCGGTCGCGCAACAGTTTGGCCACGTCGAACACCGCGTCAACGTCCAGCGGTTCGGTCAACCGGACCGCATACTTCCAGTAACTATGCACCGCGCGTCCAGCGACGACCGGCGGCATCAATCCTTCAATACCGCGCAGTTTTGCGTCAAGCAATTCTGCGAGCATGCGGCGGCGGGCTACCGCTGTCGGCAGCTTCGCAAGCTGCGCGGCTCCGACGCTACCGCAAAGTTCCGACATCCTATAGTTGGGCGCGAGGAAGTAATGGTCCGGATGAGGCTCACCGTACCCCCACGCCTTATTGATGAACAGATAGATGCGTCGCGCCAGGGCGTCATCGTTGGTTACGACTATCCCGCCCTCGCCGGTCGTTATGTGCTTGCCTTGCTGTAAGCTGAAGCACCCAATTCTGCCGATCGTTCCGACGAAGCTACCATCGTACGATGCTAGAAACGCCTGTGCGCAATCCTCGATGAGCGCGACGCCGTGTTTTTTCGCTAATGAGACAATCTCGTGGAGGTCGCAGGGATTACCAAAGAGATGCGTCACGATAATCGCTTTTGTGCGCGGACCGATGCGCTCCGCGATCGTCGCGGCCGTGATGTTGCACGTTAGCGGATCGACGTCGGCAAAGACCGGAATCGCTCCCTGATAGAGAATGGGCGCGAGCGCTCCCATGTCGGTAATAGGGCTCGTGACGATTTCATCACCAGGCTCCGGATCGAGTGCCGCGAGCGCGCAGTGAATCGCCGCAGTTCCTGAAGCACACGCATAGGCATGCTTCACCCCGAGCATCTGCGCGAAGCCGGACTCCAGCCGCCGCACGAACGTGCCCTTAGTGCTGGTAAGAACGCCGCTTCGCAGCGCGGCCGTGACCGCCGCGATCTCCTCGGCGCCGAGCCGTCTGCCGGAAGCGTCCTGGTCGGACGGCAAGATTCTATGCCGAGCGGCTGGGGAGTTTGTAACCATGGATGGGTGCTCCGTTTCGATGATGACGTTGGGTAAATTTACGTGCGAAAAATGCGGTGAGCTGTCCGCCGAACAGCGCGAGGCTACCGTACTGAATTGCGACGGTCACCGCCGTCACGATTGCCAGCGTTTTCGTGTTGACGCGAAGCGCCAACGCGATCGCGACCACTATGGGCAACAGGCCCGGGAAGAGTCCCGGCATCGCGAGCCACAACGCGGGTCGATGGCGCAACCCCATGCTCAGCGTCATGCCGATCCGGCGCGCCACGGTGGACGCCCGTAAGCGACCGGTGTCCTGGCGCCGTTCTGGCGTCCATTCCAGCGTAGCGGGAACCTCGACTACGCGCATGCCGGCGCGCATTGCCGATAGCAACTGTTCCGCCACGGCGTCCATCGTGTCGCTGCGGAACGGCAACCGCCGCAACACGTCGGTGCGGTAAGCCCGAACCATGCAAGTGATCGTGGCATAGCGCCCACCGGTGGCGAGAGAAAGAATACGGTTTGCTTCACGACTTAGAATTCGGCGAATCCACGGGACGTTGCGAACCGCACCACCATGGGCATACGCCGATGCAAGCGCGATGTCGGCGCCCTCTCGTTCGAGATGCTCGATGAGGCTCAGCGCGGTCGCGGTGCTGTAACTCAAGTCGGCATCGAGCACGACGGCGAGCTCCGTATCGATCTCCGCGAATGCCGTTCGCAGCGCGCCACCCAGCCCGCGATTTTTCTCGTGACGCAGCACGCGCACGCCGTTGCGCCAGCGAGCGAAGCGGCAAGCGAGTTCATAGGTCTCGTCCGTGCTGCCGTCATCGACGATCAAGTAGCGAAAGTCATAGGGCGCCGCCTTATAGGACGCGATCTCGTCGGCGATGGCGGCCAAGGCACCCGCGAAGGCGAGGCCTTCGTTGTACGCGGGGATGACGACCGTAACCGTCGTCACGCCGAGCCCGCCGTCAACGCCAGGTCCTTCGGCGTTAGATAGTCGTCGTAGTAGTTGGCAGGGGGGTGATCGCGATTGACGACCAGGCCAATAACGCCGTTACCCGCACCGATCAGGTTGATGCGCGCCAGCAGTGCCTGCGTCTCCGTCTCGGCCACGCGATCCGCGCCTACGACGATCAGGGATGCCTCGGTGTCGGCCGCAATCAGCAGCGCATCGGAAACCGCGTGTGCCGGCGCATCGACGATTATCATGCTGTATTTCTGCGCAGCGCGTTCCAGCAGCGATTTAAACGACGATTGCAGTAACGCGACGGGATTTTCGTCCTTCTGGCCCGCCAGCAAATCCAGCCCCGGAGCGAGCGCCTGTACCGCGTCCTCGAGAGTGGCGCTGCCCCGTAAGACGTCGTTTATCGTCACCGCGTTGCCGCAGCCGGCCTTTTCGTGCAGAGTAGGTTTCCTCAGATCGGCATCGATCAGAAGAATGCCGGCTTGCAACGAGGCGAAACTCTTCGCCAGATTGAGCGCGACGGTTGATTTGCCCTCGCCCCGGCGGGCACTCAGAATCGCCAGCGTCTTTGGGGGACGGCTGGCGCGTACTTTCAGCGTGACGCACAGGTGGAAAAAGGCCTCCATCGTCATGGACTGCAGCCACGGCAACAGGCGCGCGTTCGGCGTATCGAATGCCGGGATACGCGCTATGACGGGCAGCCCCAGACGCTGCGTGAAAGCCGCGTCCGATGCGCGGCGGTCGAGCAGATCGAGGATGGCGACGACGGCGAGCCCCAAGAGTAAGCCGATCACCAGCGCGATTCCAAGATTGACCCGCAGGCTCGGAGATTTAACCGCGGAATCGGCGCTCGCCGATTGGACGACAACGATATCGCTGATCGCAGTCGTCTTTGCGACCAGCGCGTCATTGTATTTTTGTTCTAACGCGTTGTAAACGTTTGCGGCCCGCTTGGCCTCCTCTTGGACCGTCGTGAACGCGATGGCTTGCGACGGCATGGCGGCAATGGCCGGACGATACGCTTTTTTCTGTGCTTCCAACGCCTCGAGTTGGCCCTGATCTCCTTCAATCCGCCCGCGAAAGGATGCCGCCTGTTGCTGCAGCGATTGATAGAGCGGGTTTGGGGCTACGGTCGTTTGACTGACGACCGCGGCCGGTTGCGACGCAAGTTGTTTGATCAGTGCGTCCCGCTGCTGCTGCAGCGCGATCACGGTTGGATGCTGGGAAGTGTATCGCTGCTGGGCGGCGGCGAGCTCGGTTTGCACGGCGGCCAACTTTGTCCGCAGGTCTGTCGTAACGGGATTCGCAGCGACGTCCTTGGCACTATCAATGGTCGCCGAAATCGACGACAGTTGCGAGTTCACGCTGGCCAATTGCGCGGAGGCTTCCTTAATATCGACCGAAAGTTGATCGATGCGTTGATCGATGGAATCGGCGGCCGCCACGATGCTTTGCGCGTGAGCACCGGCGTCGATATATCCATGGCTGGATTGGAACTGCGCCAGACGCGACGCGGCAGCGCGCATCTCCGCGCCGGCACGAGGCAACTCTTGCGAAAGGTACCGGATCGCAGCCACCGCTTGCGATCGGACGAACTCCCTCTCTTGGTCCACGAAAGAAGTGGCGAACGCGTTGGCAATTTGGGCCGATTCGGCCGGTGACCGCCATTTGACGCTCAGGTTTAACAACGACGTGTTAACGACGGGTTTGACGCTGACGTGGCTCAGTAGCGCCTCGGGACTGTCCGGTAAGTTTAATTGCTGAGTTACGCCCGCCGCAATGTCTCGTTGCTGAGCCAGCGTCGCGAGCGTTTCGGCCGACTGGGCGCCGCTTTGAAGGACGAGCGCATTGAGCACGGGCAATGCGGTATCGTTCCCGCTCGGTGCAACGTCGTTGCCCGGGCGCCCTACCAACAGGCGAACGGTCGTCGTGTACGACTTGGGAGCGGCGATCGTCCCGACCGCCACGAGGCCGACGACTCCGAGAAACACCGCCAAAAAGAGGCGCCACCGTTTACGCACCGCCAGGAAGATCCCGGTGAGATCGTAGGACGGCACGGATTCGGCCTGCTGCGCGTCACTGTACGCTAATGGCGTGTGCGCTAACGGCGCACCGCCGGTATACGGTTCGATTGGCCCCATATTGTTAGCAGCATCGTACGCTGCGGCCCGCTCTTACCGTAAGGACAGCAATGCCCAGAGGGCGGGACCTTCGAGGCAGGGACTTGTTTCCTGCCGTACCGCGGTCATCCCAACCGGGACTAACGGCTCTCCGGGACAGCGCAGCCGCGCTCGTATCATTACAGTGACTGATGTCGACGCAGATCGTCGAGCAGCCCGTACGCCTCAAAGCGCCGGCGTTACGCCCTGCTCCAAACGTCTATCCCGTAAGCTGGACGCTAGTTCTGCTTATCAGCGACGTGCTGCTCTTCATCGTCGCTTCGTGCCTGGGCGCGTTCAGCGGTTTTCATCATTGGAACTCGCCGCGTATCGAAAGCCATCTCGTGATCGCCGACGTTTTCTACGTCGCTCTGTGGGTGGTCGTCTTCGACCGCCTGGGGCTGTACCGCCGAACCTTCGCGTTGTCGATCAAAGACGAGCTCTACTATACGGTAGCGGCGCTGATCATAGGGACCGTGCCGCAGCTAATACTCTTTACGATCTACCCGGGCATCTCGACCTCGCGCATCGTCTTGCTCTACGCGCTGGCCTACTCCATAGTGCTGGTCGGATCTTCAAGGGCGATCTTGCATCGAATTCGTCAGAGCCAATGGCTGCGCAGCCGCAGGCGCATCAGTATCGTCGGCAGTGCCGCGCACATCGCGGAGGTCATGGAGAATCTTCAACTCGGCGATGGTTCGCAGACGCAAGCGATCGTCGTTGAGGGGCTCGCGCAAAGCCTTGGACGGATCGACCTGATGCGGGATGCCGACCTGGCGACGGTCGAGTGGTTCGACCGCGCGCGCGCCTGGGGATGCGACTCCCTCATCTTGACCGAGATTATTCCGCCGCACGTCCTCTGTCACATTCTCGGGGTCGCGGCTCGCCAACACATCCGCCTTTCCTTCGCACCGCGAATGACGCGGCACGCGTACGACCTTTCGCTAAGAACCGACGGGCGCCAAGTCCTGATCGTGCCGGCGCGCTTGCGAGCATGTACCCCGCGCGTTCAACTCGTGAAGCGCATGATGGACATCGCCCTGGCCTCAGTCGCTTTACTGATTTTCGCGCCGGTAATGTTGCTCGCCGCGCTGGCAGTGTACCTCGAGTCCGGAGGACCCGTTCTCTATAAACAGCAGCGCATTGGTGCCAGTGGGTTGCCGTTCTCAATCTTGAAATTTCGCTCGATGCGTCACGACGCCGAAATGGACGGACAGGCACGCTGGGCCTCCAAGAACGACGCACGAACGACTCGCGTCGGCGCTATTCTGCGGCGCTTCAGTTTCGATGAATTACCGCAACTCTTTAACGTCCTGCGCGGCGACATGTCCCTCGTGGGGCCCCGGCCGGAACGGCCGATCTTCGTCGATCTCTTCCGGACCTCGCTGCCGCGCTACGACGAGCGCCACCTGGTGCGACCCGGAATCACGGGTTGGTCGCAAGTCCACATGAAGCGCGTCTTGGAGACTTCCGCAGCCGGCGAAAAACTGCACTACGATCTTCAATACATCGAAAACTGGTCGCTGTTCCTTGACATCGCGGTACTGTTTCAAACGCTCTGCGAGTTTCTGTTCCATCGGGCCGCATGAACGATAAGATCACCGTCCTGCACATCGTTCCGTCGGTCAGCGGATACGGTGCCGAGCGGCTCGTCGTCGAACTCCTCAAAAACCTGGCTTCGCCGCAAATCAACGTCGCGTTGCTCACGATCTATGAGACGCCGGAAGAAACGCGCGCCGCGCTTCCGTTTCCGATCCACAGCGCCCGACGGAAGCATCGTCACGACCGTCTCTTCTTTTATCGGCTCGTTCGCGAGATTCGTTCTTGCAAGCCGGATGTGGTTCACACGCATACGCACGTAGGCAAGTACTGGGGTCGCTTCGCGGCAATGGTCGCGGGAGCGCGAACGATTATCCATACCGAACACAACCCTTGCGATTTTCGTCGCACGCCCCTCGAACGCGTTTCGGACTGGCTCCTGCACCGGGGCACGTCGCGCGTCGTGACGTTTTTTGCCGAACAGGGCGATGCGATCGTGCGCAGGGAGAATCTACCCGCGCACAAGCTGGTAATCATCCCCAATGCCGTTCGGCCCTGCGAGCAACGCAACGATTGTCAAGCGGCCCGTGACGTCCTCAGCCTCGAGCGCGACGACTTCGCCATCATGGTGATCGGCCGCATGGAGTACCAAAAGAACCACATCCTGGCGTTGCGCGCCTTCGCGGCGTTGCCGGCGACCCTACGCGATCGGGCGTTGCTGCTGTTCGCGGGGTCAGGTAAGGATGAGGAGGTGCTGCGCGGGTTATCGCACGCTCTTGCGATCGGGCATCGCGTCAGGTTTCTCGGATATCGCAGCGACCTTGCCGCCCTTATCAACGGTGCGGACCTAGTGTTGATGACATCCTGGTTCGAAGGTATGCCACTCGCGCTGCTCGAGGCGATGATTGCGGGCGTGCCGATCGTCACAACGCCCTGGATCGGAGCACGCAACATGTTCGACAACGGGCGCTTGGGTTTTATAACTGCCGGCTTCGCGCCGGATGAGGTCGCTGCCGCCATCGAGCGGGCGATCGCGCGTCCGAAGATTCGAGCCAACGTTGCCGCGCGAGCGAAGCAGCATGTTGACGCAACCTATGACATGGCGAAAATGATCGATGCCCATCAGCAGTTATACTTACAAGCCTGCGGCAAAGCGGCATGACCGATCGCATCGATCACCTCGTCCTCGTTACATCGCGATACCCGTTTGGTACGCAAGAGAGCTACCTGAGCGCAGAATTGGCGGAACTGCGGCGATATTTCGACCGTCTCACCATCCTGCCGGTTCACCCGCCCCGCACTTCCGCCGCGCACCCGGTTCCCTTCGGAGTGCAAGTTTTGGCGTGGCCCCTGATCGGCCCGAGGCTGCTCGTTGGCGCGATCAGCGCCGTCGTGCGTCATCCCAAGAGCGCTTTGCACGCGCTGCGGCGACTGACAAAATCGCGCGATCCGGGCCGCCTCAAGAACTTTGCCGTCGCCATAAAGGCGCTCGCGCTTGCGGATTGGGCGGAAAAGAATCGAGTGAGCCACATTCATGCCTATTGGATCTCGACCCCGGCAACCGTGGCAATGCTGGCGGCCGGTCTCAGTAACGCAAAGTGGAGCGTAACGGCGCATCGCTGGGACATTTACGAGCGCAACGCTTTCGACATTAAGGAACGCAGCGTCGCGTTCGTGCGGACTATCTCGGCTCGCGGCTCGACCGACCTTGCGGCCCGTATGCCGTCGCTCAACGGGCGCATCATTCAGATCGGGTTAGGCACGATACTCCCTAAGGTGCCGGCTGCGCTACCGAACGGCAACGGCGCCTTCAACATCGTTTGTCCGGCCGCATTGGTCGCCGTTAAGGGACACGACGTGCTATTCGCGGCACTCGCGCAGTTGCGTTGGTGGCGCATCCCGGTGCATTGCACGCTTTGCGGCACCGGACCGCTGCGTAAAAGGCTCGAAGCGCTCTGCGCGGAGCTGGGCCTGTCTCAAACGGTCGAGTTCGCAGGCTTTGTGGCACAGCAACGGCTCCTGCAGTGGTATAGCGAAGGGCGGTTCGCCGCGGTTGTGCTTCCTAGCCGAGACGCCGGCGAACGCATGATGGAGGGCATTCCATCCGCCTTACTCGAGGCGATGGCCTTCGGCGTGCCCGTCGTAGCGACTAAATCGGGCAGCATCGGAGAGCTCGTCGACAACGGTTGCGCGCGAGTGGTTCCACCTGGAGACTGGAATTTGCTGGCTCGAGCGCTGCGTGATTGCTACTACCATCCGCGCGGGGCGCGAACGCGCGCCGAACTTGCCCGCGAGCGAGTCGTTGCAGGACACGACGTTCGTAACCAAATGAACAAACTCGCGAGCCTCATCTGTAAGGGGTAAAATGAACGTTACCGTCGTCGGTCTAGGCTATATCGGACTCCCGACCGCCGCGCTGCTCGCCCAGCGTGGGCATCGCGTCTACGGGTACGACGTGAACGCGCAGCTGCGCCGTCAACTGCAAAACAAAGAAGTCGCGACCCGCGAAGCGGCGGTGCGACAGGCGGTGCATGACGCGCTCGATTCGAGGGGACTAACGGTCGTCGAACGCATCGGCGCGACGGACGCGTATATCCTTTGTCTTCCGACACCGACCGTCGAGGGTAAACCGGACCTGCGCTACGTCGAAGCCGCCGCCGCCGCGGTCGCCGGCGTCGCGCAGCCGGGCTCGATGATCGTCCTAGAATCGACGGTGCCGCCCGGGGCAACCGAGCGCATCTTTGGGGACGCGTTGGCGGCGCAGGGTAAAGCCATCGATGAGTTTCGAATCGCGCATTGCCCCGAGCGCGTCATTCCTGGCGCTATCATGCGCGAACTTCGAGAGAACGCGCGCGTCGTGGGTGGTCGCACGCCGCAGGATGCGGAGATGGTTAGCCGCCTCTACGCGTCCTTCTGCAATGGAGAGATCGCGCGAACGTCGTTGTGCGTGGCCGAATTCGTCAAGATCGTCGAGAACACGTTCCGGGACGTCAACATCGCCTTTGCCAACGAACTCGCAATCTTCGCCGAAGAGCTGGGGGTCGACGTCTGGGCGACGATTGCGCTTGCCAACAAGCATCCCCGCGTGAATATTCTGCAGCCCGGCCCGGGCGTAGGCGGACACTGCATCCCCGTGGACCCACACTTCTTATCCGATGCCAATCCCATCGTCACGGAACTGATTCAGGCCGCGCGACGGGTGAACGATCGTATGCCCTATCGTATTGCGCGCCGAATTACCGAACTGGTGCAACCAGCGACGGGCAGCACGATCGCCCTGCTCGGCGCCGCATATAAAGCCGACGTGGAGGACGCGCGCGAGAGTCCCTCATCGCGCATCGACACGTTGTTACGCGAGCGCGGTTACCGAACCGCGATCTACGACCCCCTCGTAGAACGGTTTCACCGGCCGCTGTGCGGTTCGCTGCGCGATGCGGTGTCCGGCGCCGACGCCCTGGTACTGCTTACACCGCACACGGTCTTTGCCGAAATTGACCCCGGCGAGGTTGCCGCACTAATGCGCCACCCGCGTTTGATGGACACGCGAAATTTCTTTGACGCCGACCAGTGGAAGCGCGCAGGCTTCGAATGCTACACGCTCGGGCGGCCGGCGCCGAAACGCCTGCTCGACGCGGTCGCATGATCGCCCTTCGCCGGGTCGCGTTAGGTTTTCCGGTTTCATGGTCGCATCGGCGGCCCTACTCGTTACCGGCCGTCGGGACGCCAGGTAAAGGTCCGTACTTTCTGGATTGGTTCCCCGGGAACGGCGTCTACGGAGAAGACTTTATTGGTGCGGCGCGCGATGCGGATGGCGTGCTCCTCTACGGATCGCGACTGTATCATCCGATACGCATTGCACAGTTTGCTTTGCACCGCTTCAATCGGTGGCACGCCACGGCCGAATCGGAGGCAAAGAGCGATTTTCTCGCACAAGCGAAATGGCTGCGCGACCATCAAGATCACCTCGGTCGTTATCGCTTCCCGTTTCCATGGTCCAAGTACGGAGCGGAGGCCGGCTGGATTTCGGCCATGGCGCAAGGCGAGGCCATTTCGGTATTACTCCGCGCACACGCATTAGAGCCGGCGAACAACTACGGCGACGCCGCCTTGCGGGCCGTTCGCCCGTTCTTCATCCATTGCGGCAGTGGAGGAGTTGCGTGGCGTAGCGGCCCCGACCTTTTCTTCGAGGAGGTTGCGAACCAGCACGCTCCCCACATTCTCAACGGCTGCATTTTTGCGCTGTGGGGAGTGTGGGAACTCTGGAGGCGCAGCGAGGATCACCGCCTCGAACGTATCATATCGAACTGCGTCGACACGCTGCGTAAATGGCTTCCCCGATTCGACACAGGATGGTGGACGTGCTATAGCCTGTTGCACAGCGGCGGGGATCAGCGGCATGTCGCGACCTTGAAGTACCACCAATTCCACATCGCGCAAATGCGCGTGCTCGCTCGGATGTTTGACCAATCGTGTTTCGAAGAGGCTGCTGCGCGGTGGGCCGACTATATCGAGCGCCCCACTTGCCGCATTCGAGTTCTGCTCGCGGCACTGCGCAGCATCCCCGAACGGGCGCTCGGCCGAGATACTATTGCGGGGGGTGCGCATACGTGAAGGCGCTTTTCGTATCGCACTTTTATCCCCCCGAACCGGGTGCCGCTTCGGCGAGGATCGCCTCATTCGTCGACGCGTTGACTCGCGCGGGCCACGACGTTACGGTCTTGACGAACTTTCCTTCGTTTCCGCGCGGCCGCTTCTTTGAGGTGGGGCGGCCGCCTGTGCGGGTCGAGCGATCCGGAACCACACGGATAGTTCGAGTTTTTTCGTTGTTGCTTCCGGGCATGCGCGGCGAGCGATTGATCCATTGGGCGAGTGCGGCCCTCTCCGCCTCGCTGTACGCGCTGCTGGCGCGAGCGCGCTACGATCTCGTGATCGTGAGCTCACCGCCCCTCACTACGGCGATTCCGGCGCTCGTTGCCGCGTGGCGGCACGGGGCGCGACTGATCGTCGACGTGCGCGACGTCTTTCCGGATATCGCCATCGCCATGGGCGCCTGGCGCCGAGAAAGCCTTCTAGCCCGCGCCGTGGAGTCGTTCGTGTGTGCGCTCTACCGCCGTGCCGATCTTGTCGTTGCGGTAACTCCTACCGCGATCGAACAAATCGGTCGCCGCGGCGTCGCTCGATCGCGGCTTTTTTTGGCGCGTAATGCGGCGGCACCGACTTCCGTCGCGCGCTCGGCGAATGGTCGCCCAAAGCCGTTCACGGCGATCTACGCCGGCAATCTCGGCGTTGCGACCGACGTCGATCTCCTGGCGGATGCGGCAGCTCGAGTGGCAGGAGACAACATTACTATTGAAATCGTCGGAGACGGCGCACAAAGGCCTCATCTCGAGGGACGAGTGCGCAAAGAAAAGGTGCACAATCTCGCGCTCCAGGGCAGCATGCCCCGCGACGAGGCGCTGGAGCGGATCGCCAACGCCGACGTTTCGATCATCCCGTTGCGCAAAGGCATTCAAGAGAGCGTGCCCACCAAACTTTACGACTCATTTTCCGTCGGCTGTCCGGTCATAGTGGCTGCCGAGGGAGAAGCGCAGCGCGAAGGCGCTACGCTGGGCGCGGTCTGCACGGCGCCGGCCGACGCCGATGCGCTCGCCCGCGCACTACGTCAACTGGCGCAGCTGGACCGCGTAGCGCTCCGCGCGATTGGCGAAGCCGGCAAAGCGAAGCTCGCTGAGCGCGCCGATCGGGCCGGTGTGATGGACGAACTCGTCGCCCGGATCGCCGCCTGCTGAGCAGTTGCCGCAGCATTGCGAAGCAGCGCCGCCATAGCGAAGACCAGCCACGCGTACTTATAGGTAAACAGATCGATGGTGAGCGACACGCTTATCGTCGCCAATAATGCCGCCTCCATCGCGATGCGGTCGTCGTAGAACGGACTGTCTTTACCGATGTACTTGAGCGAACGGAATTGCGAAATGAAGAATCCTGCAATCAACACGAGTCCAACCAGTCCGAGCTCGACGAGGTAGTGCATGACGAGGTTGTGGGCGGGACTATCCCAGCCGTATGGATACGGCTGATGCACGCCTAGATAAAACTGGTTGAAGGCGTCGACGAAGTTGCCGATCCCAAAGCCCTGCAGCAAACGGTGCTTCGCGGCCTCGATCGCAACCGCCCAGATCGAGGTTCGCCCCGAGCCGCCGGTCTGCAACACCGACGCGAACCGCTCCATCACCGGAAAGCGGCCTAAGATGAGCGCGGCGAGGGTCGCGATCAGCATCACGGCAACCTGTAGACGATACCGGGTGCGCCACAGATAGTACGCCACGATCAGAAGGAGGGCGACGACGCCTTCGCGGGAGCCGCTCAGCAAGATCGCGGAGACCATAATACCGACGCCCGCCAGGCTCGCAACCTTGGCGAAGATCGTTCGGGAGCGCAGTCCCCACATCGCGAGAACGGCCACCGGAAACAGAAGCGCGTCGGAAAAGTGATTGGGATCGATGAAATTGTCGCCCGCTTGAACGATCAGACGCATCGCGGCGGAATCTTGGATATTAGGCAACTGACCGTAAAAGAGATGGATGCCGTAGCCGGCCGACGCCACGCCGCCGATGACGACGAGAAACAGCAGCCGTCTCCATTGATTGCGCGAGATCGGCATCATCGTCACGGCGACGTACAACAGCACCAAGCCGGCATACGTTGGAAGGATCTTCACTGCGGCGCCTTGGTTGAGCGCCCAAAGGACGCTTAAGAGCATCCAGCCTACGAGCGCGAAAAGTACGAATACGGGTGACGCGGTCAGTTTGATTTGTCCTCGTCGTGCAACGAAGAGCAGCAAAGCGATCCCGGCAACGATTCCCACGAACTTCGTCAGGGTTCCGAACGAACCGGTGCTCAGCAAGTTATCAAAGGGTATGAGCAGCACGTAAAGGCCGAAGACTACGTCGAGCGGCCGGTTCAGTACGCCGTAGAGCGCCAGCGGCGACACAACGAGCGCTGCCAGTGCCACGGCGGGCAACGTTACGCCAAAGCTCAACAGAACCGACGCTACAACAGCGACAGCCACGACAAAAATAATGACCCATAGTTGGGGTCCTGATGCAACGCGCGCGGTCATCGCCATCCAACTCTAATTTTATGGGTGAAGCGACGTCCGCGTCGAGGAGCGAAGGTCTCAGCGGCCGGGGCCTTCGCCCCTGCTTTTCCTAGCTTCCGCAATAGTATGCTACCAGCGCGTGACCCATCATCTCTTGCCCTGGCAACTGGTCCTGGCAATGGCGCTTAACTGCGTCGTTCAAGCCCTCGCGATCGCCGCGTATGCCGCGCGCTTGGCAGGCGCGCGATCCGGGCGAGTCGCCACCGCGATCTCCCTCTTCAACATCTTTGCAACCAGCAGCCGCCTCGCGCAGATGTTCTACACGCCGATGCTTGGCGCGCTCTCGGACCGCGCGTCGTTCACCACCTTGTTCGCCTATCAGTGGCAGCTGCGCTCGATTGTGGTTGCGGGGACCGTCGGCGCGGTGCTCGGAACATTGGCAATCCCGACGTTTGTCATGCTGTATCTGCGCGCGATCCGCTCGCTGGAACGAAACGGCAACGTTCCGAAAGCTGCACTCGGCCTCTTGCGCATGAGGACGTTGCGAGCCGTAAGCACCGAAATAAAATTCGGAGTAGCCACGCGGTTGCGCGATCTGCCCCTTCGCAACGTACCGAAAGACATTCTTATTCTCAATATACTCGTTACCGCCGTCTACGGAATCGGCATCGTGGCGGCCGCGTACGCCAGCGTCCTCTATCCGCAAGCCGCGCGAACCGCCGTCTTGTCCAGCGGCTTGGTCAACGGTTTCGCCGCCATTGCCTACAATATCGTCGTCGATCCGGCGTCGGCGTTGATCACCGATCGAGCCGTGCGGGGCGAGCGTTCGATCGACGACGTCCGTGCGCTGGTCCTGGGACTCTCATTGACGGCAATCGTCGGCCTAGCGCTCTCCCAACTGCTCTTGCTGCCCGGCGCAAAGTTGATCGAAGTCGGCGCGAAACTGATTACGGGGCGCTAGGGGGCGGGACGATCTCGAAATCTTGCGGCGAAATGCGCCGTAGATCCCGCGCGTCGTCATCGGTCCACGCCGGCGCGCCGTAGCGATCGTCGACTAAGACGACCTCGTTGCTGCAGCAACCGGTATCGTAAACGAACAATCCGTAGGTTTTCATTGCTTGGGCGACGATCTTGGCTTCGCGGCTGAATCCTGAAATATCGAAGGAAGCTTTCAGGCGCGCGTGCGCGCCGTACGGCATGGGCACGTCGCCCTGCGGTCCCTTATAGGGCACGCCGTCCGTGCAGTCCGTGATAGCGGCCGGCGAGACGCAATCGGTTTGTGAAAGCGCGCCGGCTACGGCGTCCCAACCGAGCGCATGGCGAATGTTGCCGGCGGCGAGCTCTTCAGGCCGTATCGCGATGAGACCGATTGGTATGGCGGTCGCCGTCGACGCGCCTTTCGCAGGCCGCACGAAGGCCCGCGTGAGATCGACGTGCAGATTGCTATACATCGACAAGAAACCATCCGAAGAGTACGTCGTCTCGTAACCTTCGTAGTACTGACAACTTTTCGCTTGCAACACGAGGGAATGATGATCCGATAGCGGCTCGATGTAGAAACGCGCCTCCCACGGAATCGGCGAATAAGGTTTGTGCCACGCCACCTTTGGCTTGACGGGAACCAACGGCGTCGAGTCGTTCGCGACGTTGATAAGTTCGTTCGTCGGGATGCTCGCCTCGAACCCCCCGCCGCCGCCGCCGGCCATCACGGCCGCAAGCCATGCCGAACTACGCGGATCGAGGGGCGCGGACGCGACGCTCCTTTGCCACACGTCGCCGCTGGGATACGGGCAACCCAGAAGTTTGCCGTCATCGATCGCGTAATGGCCTGAACAACAGGGCGTTCCGGTTGTCGACGGTCTTAAACTCCGTGCGTTGGCCAACAATAAGAACAAAGTACAAGCAACCCCGAGTGCAACTAGGCTCGCAACGCGCCCCGCCCAACGTAGGCCCTGCATATCAATGCAGTCCTTCACAGCGCGGGCGCAGCATCGCCTGCGCCTATTCGTCCTAAAGTCGCGGCCGGGCATCGGTCCCGACGAAGGCGTCGAAAGACCCAACGGAGTCGGCCCTAAGAGACCATGAGCGTTGGCTCACGGGCGATGTATCGTTAGGCATGGGGTTGGCGCTGAATTCACGCGGCGTCTCGACGTCAGTCTTGCCTGAATCGACGACGTTTTCAATGCACGTCAGACGCGACGTTCGGTACAGCGTCACGCAACTGACCTCGCACGTCTTCGATCTGGAAATGCCGGCGCTGGCGGAACTCGTTGGGCGACGGCCGCTCTTGATCGCATTTGATGAAGTGGTTGATGCACTGTACGGCATAACGATTCGCGCTTACGTGCAGCAACATTTGAACCCTTTTAGCACTATTGTCTTACGAGGGGGTGAATCGAATAAGCGGTTCGATGAGGTAGAGCGCGTTTGCGATGCTGCGATCGCGTCGGGGCTTCCTCGCAACGGAGTGATGGTTGCGGTTGGCGGTGGCGTGGTGCTCGACATCGTCGGCATGGCGGCCGCACTCTATCGGCGTGGCGTGGCCTTCGTACGCATTCCGACGACGCTACTCGGAATGGTCGATGTCGCGGTCGGCATCAAACAAGCCGTAAATTTCGGCAACAAGAAGAACGTCCTGGGAACCTTCTACCCACCGATTGGCGTGCTAAATGATCCAACGTTCCTGAGCACATCCTCGCGTCGCGATCTAGCGTGCGGCGTAGCAGAAATAATAAAAATAGGTCTCGTCGCCGATCCGCTGCTATTCGGCTTATTGGAGCGCTATCTCGAGCCTCTCTTGGAAAGCTCTTTTCAGAGACCTTCGGAAATCGCACGCGAGGTATTGGAACGGTCGCAGTTTACCATGATGACCGAACTGGCGCCAAATCTTTATGAAGATGATCTCAAACGTGCGGTTGACTTTGGGCATTCATTCAGCCCCACGATCGAGTTGCGGAGTGACTATCGGTTAGCGCACGGCGAAGCCGTCGCGATCGATATGTTGTTATCCACCGCCATCGCGGCGCATCGTGGGATCTGTGCCTCGTCACTTTTCGATCGGTTAATCGTTTTGTATGACGCGGCTGGGTTAGCGATTGAGGACGACTTGTGCACTCTCCCCCTATTGATGGAAGCGCTCGTCGATGTAAAGGGCCACCGCGGTGGCAATTTGAACTTCCCCGTACCCAACGGAATTGGAACGTGCACGTTCTTGCAGCACGTCGACGCCACTGATTGTCGCGTGGCCCTTGACGCCGTAGCACATTCGGCGCGGCGCAACGTTCTCTCAAAGAGATTGTAGTCCGCAATGGCGGTCATCGCCGTGGATATGGGAGGGACCTTTCTTCGCTTGGCTGTGGCTGATGACACAGGCCAAATGCACCGCTACGCGCGCCTCCGTATGCCAAAATCACAATCCCATTTCGATGGTTCGCAAATTTGGGAGTTCGTCCTTGACTCAATCGCGCGCTACGTTGCGGACGTCGAGCGGCGGATGCAGACCGTACATGCTGTCTCAATGGCGGTGCCGGGGCCAGTCACCGACGGCCGCCGCCTCGTGGCCGCGCCGACGATCACAGGACACGAACCGATCCCCGACCTAGCGGGCGCTTTAGAAGCGCGTACGGGACGCCCCGTCCATCTGGTCAACGACGTGTCTGCCGCGGCTTGGCACCTCGGCGAGTACCTCGACTTCGATCGGTTCTTCATCGTAACGGTGAGCAGCGGAATCGGCGGAAAAATGTTCGACCGCCGCCATGCGTTGCGCGTTCTTGACAACGAACCTTATGCGGGCGAAATTGGCCATCTCGTCGTCGATACCAAACCGGGCGCAGCACCGTGCGACTGCGGCGGCCGCGGGCACCTCGGTGCGATATCCTCGGGGCGCGGCACGGAACGATTGGCACAACGCCTGGCGAGCCGTGAGGATGCGCATTTTCGAGGCTCCGCGGTCGCGCGAATGTTGAACGATTCGCGCGTCCCTATCACAAATGAAGAACACTTGATCCCCGCTGCGCTCAACGGCGATCTCTGGTCGCTTTCCGTGATCGATCGAGCGGCGCAGCCTTTGGCGCACCTATTGTCCGCGCTTATTGCCTCCGTCGGAGTCGATCGGATCGTTGTGATTGGTGGCTTCGCGCAACGGCTGGGAGCGGTGTATAAAGACATGCTGTCCGGCCTTATTTCGAAACATTTGAGCGCCCGGGCCTTCTCGCGCTTTGGAGGCAACCGCATTGTGGTTTGTGACGACGGCCAAGAAATATGTTTGGCCGGAGCTGTCGCTTTTTATCGCGCACGCTACAACGTACAGTGAAGATCGCGATCGTTGGCGGAAGCGGGAGCAGCACGCCCGCCCTCTTTCTTACACCCGAATTACTCGCGCTTGCCGATAAACTGGAAGTAACCTTGATCGGCCGCTCCGAAAGCCGCCTTCGCGCGGTACGGCGAGCCATTGAGATCCTTACAGACGCGTCGATTCGCGTAGAGACTACGCTCGATTTCGACCGCCTCGAAGGCGCGTCACTGGTGGTCCTGCAGGCTCGCTATGGCGGATACGAGGCGCGCATGCGGGACGAGTCGTTTCCCTTGCGACACGGCATTTGTGGTGACGAGGGGCTAGGACCGGGGGGATTGGCGGCGGCGTGGAGGTCCTGGCCACAACTATCTAAGACGCTCGATAAGATCGGACGGCGGTGCCCGCGAGCAAAGGTGCTGCTCATGACGGCTCCGCTGAGCGTGCTCGTACGGTGCGCGAACCTGGCGTTTCGGGAAATCGACGTTGCCGGCATCTGCGAACTGCCCTGGGTAACGCTCCTCTCCGCCTGCGACGCGTTACGTCTCCCCGTCGCCGATGCGCAGTTCGGGTATGCGGGCATCAATCACTTAGGCTGGTTCGATCACCTCTCCAGCGACTCCGCGGACCTCATTCCACGATACGCTTCGACGAGGCGCGGGGCCCGGTTTCCATCGTTCGAGCTGATCACCTCGTTGAAGGCAATCCCACTGAAGTATCTGGTTCTGCATTATGAAAGGATCGGTACGCTCCGCAGACAACGCACTAGCCTGGCACGCGGCGCGGAGCTGCGGTCGATTCAGCAGCGCGCGATGCAAGCCTTCTTATCGGGAGGAAGGCAACAAATCGTCGCAGCGCTTCACGCTCGGCCGACTCCATGGTATTCGGACGCCCTCGGTCCCTTCATCGCTGCAACGGCCGGCCTGCACACCTCGACGGTGTTCTTCTTGTCACGCCCGAATGATGGCTACCTGCCGTGCTTTGCGCCCGATGACACGCTGGAGCAACCCTTCGTCGTCTACGGCGGGAGTTGCCGCCGATTAGCGCGGCGGGACGAGTGTCCGCCAGGGCTCGTCCAGACGTTGCGACAGTTCGTCGACTACGAACGCGCCGCGGCACAAGCCGTCTTGGCGAATCGGCGGAGCGCCTGCGCGACGGTACTTGCGAAACATCCCTGGACGAAAAACTGCAGTGATATGGACGCGCTTGCCTCCGATCTCATCGCGGCCGTTTAAGAAACAGCCGCGGGCATGACTTGGCCGTAGTATTTGAAGACATCGGCCAAGCTTTTCTCCAAGGGGATCGCGCTCTTGAAGCCTGCGGCGCGCAATCGCGCGATATCGGCGACGACACGCGGCGTATCGGAGACCCGCGTATATACGGTGTCGACGTCCACCCCGTCAGCAATGCCCGCAGAACGAATCAGAATTTCCAAAACGCGAAAAACGGTCGTCTCTACGCCGCTGGCGACGTTGTAGAAACCTTGACCGCGCTGCGCCTTCGCTAGGACGATCAGTGCCCGTGCCACATCGCGAACGTCGATGAAATCCCGCGTCGTGGAGAGGTCACCCACCTTCAGAGGCGGCTCGGACGTGCCGCCGGCAATCGCGGCGAGCTGCGCAGCAAAACGACCCGCGACGTGACGTTCGTCTTGTCCAGGCCCGACAATGTTAAAGATGCGCGCTATTACGACGGGCAGCCCTCGTTCCCGCGCCAAGATGCGGGACACGTTTTCCTGTGCCAGTTTGCTTGCCGCGTAACAGTCTCGAGGCTCGCAGGCCGAATCCTCAGTAATCGGCAGACGTGCGGGCATTCCGTAAACCGAGCCGCTCGAGCCGATGATAAGCGCATGCAGGTCGAAGTCGGCATCAGAAACCGCCGTGATTAAGTCGATCGTTCCCTCCACGTTCGTCTGAAACAAGTCGTGCGGCCGGTCATCGCGTAATCCTGATGCCAGATGAAAGATTACGTTAGGCCGAAGTTCCTTCAGAATTGAGCGCAGTGCGGAACTATTTCGGATATCGGCGCGTGTATATTCGTATCGCCGGTCCCGCACTGTGCTTCTCAATTCGTCCGGTAACTTTGCCGGTACTCGTGCAGATTGCAGCGTCACGGAGTGCGTGAAGGTGTTACAAGCCGGTGAGCGACCGATCCCAACTATTCGAGAAGTTGGGTCTGTGGCGAGCAACGCGGATATGAGATAGCGTCCCACGAACCCTTGAGCGCCCGTAATCAACGCGCGCATCACTAGGCCGCCATTTCGGTAATGACTTCCTTCAAGCCGACACTCAACGGCGTTTGCGCCGTCCACCCTAGGAGCTCGTTAGCACGGCGAGTGTCGGCAACTAATTCGAAGATCTCAGATGCGTGGGGACGTGCCTCTCCCGATGCCGTAAGAATCGGGACCTTCCGATCGACCAGGGCAAGGATCGTTCGTGCGAGCTGAAACACACTGGTCCCAATCCCGGTTCCAATATTGAACACGGTCTCCGGAACGTCCACATCGCACGCCAGAACTGTCGCGTCGACCACGTCGTCCACGTAGCAGTAGTCGCGCACGGGGCGCAGGTCGGCGAGTTCGACAGCGCCGGCGGTCATGGCCTGGCGAATAATCGTTGGTATCAGCGCGTACTTCTGCTGCCCGGGCCCATAAACGGAAAACAGTCGTACGATTCGAGCGTCAATGCCGAAGGCGTTTGCGAAAGCGCAAACCATGTTCTCAGCTCCGAGTTTCGCAGCCGCATAGGGTGAACGGGGATTCGGTGTCATCGTTTCGGAAACCGGCTGATTCACCGTTCTTCCGTAAACCTCGGCCGAAGAGATATAAATGAAGCGCTTGACGCGCGCCTTTCGGCAGGCATTGAGTACTGCGGCAGTGCCTGCAACGTGGACAACGGCATATTTTTCGGGAACATCGAACGAGGAACGTACCGATGGCGGCCCGGCGACATGAACCACAATTTCGCAATCGCGCGCGGCGTCGAAGACTGCACCGACATCAGTAATTTCCGCCCGTGACGACGCGACTCCATCTGGGGGCTCGCGGATCGGATCGTTCGGCGCGCCCGTGATCACGTGCAAAGGAACGCCGAGCAGCGCAAGCCGCTCGATGAGCGACGCGCCGATAAAGCCGCCGCCGCCAGTCACAAGAACGCGGCGCTTCTTCCGGAGTAGGTTACGCGGCACTAGGGCGTGCAACATCCTCAAACAACTTCTCGAGACTGCGCGCCATCCGCGCGTCGGTATAGCGCTCCCAGTACCGTTGTTGTGCGGCCAGACCTAGGCGGGCGGCGAGTGATGTGTCGCGTAGCAAGCGGCGGATTCCCGCGGCCAATGCCTGGGCGTCGCCGGGGCGGACGATGACACCGGTCGCACCATCTGACACCATCGTCGGGATGCCGGCGACTGCGGTCGCTACGGCGGGTTTCCCGAGCGCCATGCCTTCAATGATCGCCTGCGGAAGTGACTCTTCGATCGAGGGATGAACTTGAATGTCGATAGCGTTATAGACGTCACCAATCGGTCCGGGGTAGCCTACGAAATGAACGCGTGAAGTAAGGCCGAGATCGGCCGTACGGGCATGAAGGGCGCGCTCGTAAGCGAGCGGGTCCCGCGCGTATCCGCAGATCAAAAAGTGAACGTGTGGTTCGGTCCGGACCAACTGCTCGGCGGCGTCGAGTAGAACCAGCTGTCCCTTCCGTGGCGTCAGGGAAGCGACTTGCCCGACCACTCGAATCCGGGAATCCGACGGAATTCCAAACTGTGCGTGCATCTCTTCACGCTTGCGGTAGGCTTTCGGCGGCTCAATTCCGTTAGGGATTACCGCGATTCGTCGTGGACGCAGCAATTGACGTCGAATTTGCGCCGCGACGGCATCCGAATCGGTGACGATTGCGGTAGCCAAAGTCAATAGAACGGACTCCGAAAGGCGCCAAAGCCACAGTGGACGAAATATTTCTAGCCCGTACGTCGTAGCTATCACTGGTCGCCTCGTCAGAATCGCGGCGGCGATTCCCACCTTATTCGCCGTTCCGCAATGTGTATCAAGAAGATCAATGTGATTAGCGCGGATGTAGGCTGCCAACTTTATCAGCGTCCGCGACAATCGCGGGACGGAT
This sequence comes from Vulcanimicrobiota bacterium, assembly GCA_019240755.1. Taxonomy (GTDB): domain Bacteria; phylum Vulcanimicrobiota; class Vulcanimicrobiia; order Vulcanimicrobiales; family Vulcanimicrobiaceae; genus Cybelea. The sequence continues at coordinate 13,517 of JAFAXS010000113.1, read as the reverse complement.
CGAACGCACTTCGCGGCCGAACCGTGCGCGCTCCCGACCTCCGGGGCATCTATATCAAGGCTTTCAACAGCGACGTTGGCGGATGCGAAGTGCGGCCGCAGAGTCCCTAGCCGCCGCTCCCGTTCGGTGTCAACTCGTTTCAGTGTCAAAACCGTCTGATCGAAACGGTCGCTGTTCATTTCCTTTGCAAGGCTCAGCAACCGGCATTCCGCTCCTCCGAAGTATAGCGTGTTGACGACAGAGAGAACACGGAGCCGCTTCACGGGACGACAGCGCCACGGAAGTCGATCGAGCGCTGCTCAAAAACGGCTCGCGCTTTATCTAATGCCGCAGCATCGTTGATGTCAATCCAAATTTGATTGTGCTGAAACGCGCCTACCGTTTCGCCGCGTTCAGTAAGGATGGCGAACAGATCGCTCATGCCGATCGGTTTACCTCTCGGTATAAGACCGCAAGCCTCTTTGGACAGGACGCAAGTGCCACTCGACACCTGGACCCGAACGACCGGTTTCTCCGTATAGCCCGTCACTCGATTCCCCGTTAATGAAAGTTGTCCGAACGGTATTTGAAACGGCTCCGTGTGAGTGGCTATTGTCGCTGTAAAATTACCCGTCTCGTGGAATGCAACGAGTCGCTTCAGATCGATCGATGCGAGGTTGTCGACGTACACCATAAGTACTCCGTCGGCGTCGCCGACGACCTCACGAGCCGCGCCCGCATTTCCCAGCGGGCTCCGCTCTTCGTACAGCGAGATGCTCGCCCGGCAGGTGATGGAGGCAATGAACGTGCGCGCGAAATCTGAGACCTCCGGCGCACTGGAACTGACCGCCACAACGATATCGTGGAAATCGTAGCGCATCAATTGACGCACGTTCCATTCGAGTAACGTAATGCCCCCAACGCGAGCGAGTGCCTTGTGAAGCCCTCCGGCACTGGCTCGCATTCGGTCCGACCTTCCGCCGGCCATAATGAGGGCACGCGTAGAGCCCATGCTTAATCTTAGAAATCGGCCCTCTGAGGACATAGGGGCCTTCGCTTCATGTCACGTGACGAAGGCCCCACGAGGGCCTAGTTAGTGCCCTGGTACCGTCTGGATCTTTTTGAGTTTGAGAACGTCAAAATCGCGGAGCGTAATCAGCGAAAGCGATGACAAATCCTCCGTGTCCCACGGATTCGTGCCGTCGGCGGCGTTGGCGAAGTACAGTTCGTTGCCCATTGAATTGGTGTCGCTCAAATAGACGCCGTACGCCTTCATCGCGGTCGCAACCATCGTTGCCTCGGGTCCCCATCCCGTGGTATCGAACGACGCTCTCAACCGCAGCCTTGCTCCGTAAGGCATTTGATACGAACTCTTGCCTTGGTACGGCAGCCAATCGGTGTCGCTGGCAGGACGCACGAACTTAAACTGCGCGGCCGATCCTGCAAGCCCGCTCCAATTCAGTGCGTGGGCGATCGTTCCTGACTGATAGTCCTCCCACCGCACCATTCCCGCGAAGAGCGACAAACCGGACGCCATCGATGATGGGGACCCCGGCGGCAAGGGAACGAACGATTTAGAGAGATCCCAGTTGGCGCCGCTATAGCCGCTCAGAATAGATTGTTGGAAAGTCGTACCATACGACTCGTAGAGGTGGCATGTGCCGGTCAATACGACCATTGCATGCTCGTCGCGGAGCGGTTCGATGTAAAAACTGGTGCCCCATGGGTAGGGCACGGGAAACTTGTGATACTTGACGCGCGGATGGACCGTGCGGCGCGGCGTGCGCCTATCGGCCAGATTCACTTTCTCTGCCCCGGTCGCGGCATAGAAGCCGCCGCCGTCGCCGGCTCCAATCACCGATTTGATGTACGACGCGCTGTTGCGGTCGATTGCGGTCCCGGTTACTACTTCGTTGTAAGCGCCCGGGCCGAACGCCGGACATCCGTAGTAACTCAATGGGTGGATGCGAGCGATACTGGCGGTCCTCGCCGTGCCGCCGTTCGCAGTAAACGGCAGGCTGGGCGAGTTTGAGGCGACAGAACACGCCGCTAGGGCCGGGACCGCAAGCCAAACCAGTCGCCCAACTCTCGATGGATTCCTCACGCTAACCCTCCCGTAAAGCGTAACGCGATCGAACTCCGTAGGTATGTCGATGTACCGCCGCTGGTACTTTAGGCCCATATTGCCTTACCTTCCAGCTAAGCGCTCGGCGTGCAAAAGTCGGCGCCTACGCGGGGCGCTCGGAGACCGGCAAAAAGCATCAGCAAACCTGCCGCTCGCAAGCAAACCAAAATACCCCGCCGAAAGCAGCGCCGGTGAGGCCTGCACCGCGTGATACAGGTATAAGCGGGCGCGCGCCCAGCCGTTGGCACGTGATCGTGGTTCTGGCGATCGCCGGGATTCCGCTCGTCGCATCGTTTTTCAACCTTGCGACGCCGTTTATCCCGTATGGGCGTTTTGGGTTTCGGGCCGCAGGCGATGGCACCGTCACGTCCGTCGAGCGGTCGTCGCCGGCCGCAGAGGCAAATATCAAGCCGGGAGACCGGCTGGACGTCGCGGCTCTAACACCGCAGCAGCGCGTGTACGCGCATTGGACGCTCACGCTCGCGGGCAAAAAATCCGAGTTTCTGTTCACGAAAGGTCCGGCGCGATCGGTGACGCTCGTCGCGCGCAGGTACGCCGCGGGATTTGAAGCGACCAGCTACTTCGCCAGCTTCGCTCTGCTGGCGCTGATCGACATTGCGACGACCCTCATCGCCGTGGCGGTCGTGTTTCGCGCTCCCTCGCGGATGACGTGGGCTTTTCTCGTTGACGCTGTGGGGTCGCAAATCGCCTCGTTGATTCTCGTGCCGCTGGCTTCTCCGGCCTGGGTCGCGGCGTACTCAATGTATTATGGAATTTTAGGGTACCTGGCGTGCGGGGCGTTCGTCGTGTTTGCCTTACGCTTTCCATCGGATCGCGTTGCGGGAATCGGGAGGGTCGTCGACCGCTGGGCGATGCCGCTTGCAGGCGCCTTGGCCATACCGGTGATCGTCGCGAACGTCGGGGTAATTTATCGTGGACTGGATAGCGACGGCATCGAGTATTTCCTCAAAATCGTCAGCATTGCCTTTTACGCCGTGGCGATGGCGATCTTCATTGCACGTTACTATACCGAGCACTTGTACGAACGATCGCGCATGGCGTGGGTGATCGCGAGTTTCCTCGTGGGCTATGCCGGCATCATAATCGTCCGGATCGTCGAAACGATGGGATTCGCCCCGCCCCGAGACGTAACGATGCTGCTCCTCACGCTCAAGGTGCTGGTCCCCATCGCGATCGCCTATGCGATCCTCAAGCAGCGAATAATCTCGGTTCGCTTCTTTCTAAATCAAGCGGTCATCGTCGCAGCGATCGCGCTGATCTCCCTCGGAAGCATCGCGCTGCTGGACTGGCTCGTCGCTTGGGGTTTTCACGTGCAGTTTTCCAACAGAGGCGCGGTTCTTTTCGTAGCGGCGGACATGGCAGCAGCGGTCCTGGTCGCAATCTGCATGCCGGCGCTTTACCGCGCTACTAGAAACGCCGTCGATCGAACGTTTTTCCGCAGGGAATATGCCGCGCGCCAGAAGCTCCTGAACCTAGCGCAGCGATTCGCTGCCGCCGATTCGGCGCAGACGATGGGACAAGATCTCGTGCGAAGCATCGTCGGCAGCCTCGAGGTGGGCTCGGCCGCGGTCTTCGCCCGCGGCAACGATGGCGCGTTTGCGCGGGAGGCGGCCGAAGGTTGGACCAATGACGAGGTACTCGAACATATCGACGCGGAACGGCTGGCCGACGCATTCGAGAAGCGACGCGGCCCTTTGCCGTTTACCGATGTCGAACTCGTGAGCCGGCGCATTCCCAGTGGTGATGCGTCGCCCGTCGTGGGATTTCCAATCTTCGTTCGCGGGAGACTCAGCCGGTTTGTCCTCTTTTCCGGCCACCCCTACGGTCTCGAGTTGGATCCCTCCGAAAAGCGGCTGCTCGGCGAAGTAACACGAGCGGCATCGCACGGCTTCGCGCGGTTATCTCAGTTATGACGCTGCAGTGATTGCATGAGTTCCGCTACCGCACCGTAGTCGAGGGCCGCGCCGGCGGCGAGCAGCAGCTCGACTCGTTTTTGACCGAGCTCGCGTCGCAATATCGAGAGTTCCTCGGACGTCTCGTCGGGATCCGACTCTCCCCGAGACGCGCACACGGCTTCGTTCCACCCAATGAGCTTCGCGCACGTTTCGACGTCAATTGCGCGATGGCCGTCACTTCCGTCGCCGCGCGCAAGCAGCGCCACCTTTGCCAAACTACCGGCCACGTAGGGGGCGAGATCGGGACGCGGATTCTGCGCGTCCAGCGTAGCGGCCAGTGCTCTCTGCGCCACATTCATCGCTTCGCTGAACTGATCGAGCGCGAGCAAGAACGTGCACTGATTGAGCATCAGGATCACGCAGGTCGATCCGCCCTCGGCCGCCTCTGCCTCAAGCGCAGGCAGAACCTCGCGCGAATATGCGAGCGCGGTCTCGTAGTGTCCCAGCCCATACTCCGCGCGCGCAAGCTCGATCTTGATGAAGCGCGCAGAACGATCGTCCGTATCGCCAAGCACGTCGAGGGCCTCCTGGTTGAGTTTGCGTGCTCTCAGATAGTCGCCGCGGCGAACCGAAGCAAAGGCGAGGTAACTCAGCGTCGTCGCCGTCGCGCGACGATCGCCCAGTTTACGCCAACTCGCCAGCGACTGCTGTAGTTCGAACTCCGCTTCATCGAGGTTCCATGCATGGGTGAGGGCTCGACCGAGCAGCCTCCGGGCAGCGGCGAGGAGCCGCGCGTCTCCGAACTTCCGGCTTGTCGTGACGGCGCGGCGTGCGGCTGCGATCGCTTCCTCGTGGTCGCGCAGGTCGACGAAACACCAGGCGAGTTGAATTTCGAGGTTGATAATCAGGGGTCTCGGCGTACTTTTGGTGACGGACGCAAGCGCGACTTTCAGCCAATGCACTGCATCCTTGGCCTGAAGAAACGGGACGCGCCACGCCAATTCTTGGCCCACCTGGGTATTTCCACGATGCGCCAGCGCCCAATGCATCGCTTCGTCAAAGTTTGCCCGTTCTGCGCGCATTGTGCGCAGGGTTTTTGGCGAGCGGTCCAGCCGAGCATTATAGATCGGTTGGATCCCGGCAATATCCTGCGCCAATCGTAGAAGCGTGCGGGCCAGCCGGTCCAGCATTGCGTCGGACTCGCCGCCGTTCGCGAGCCATTCGCGCGCGTAGTGTTGGGTCGCTCCCAACAAACGGTAGCGTGGTTCTTCCCCATCGGGGTCGACGTTTACGAGCGACTTGTCGACGAGCGACGATAGCAGATGGAGAATTTCCGTTTCGCTTTGGCCTTCATCGCCACACACGGCGGCCACCATTGAGAGGGTGCATCCTCCCGCGAAGACCGCGAGGCGCTCGAATAATCGTCGTTCCGGCGCGGAGAGCAGGTTGTAACTCCACTCTATCGTCGCGCGCATCGTTTGCTGACGGGGCAGCGCCGTACGGCTACCGCCGTCCAGTAACGCGAAGCGGTCGTTGAGTTTCTCCGCGAGCGTCTGCAATGATAGTGCCCCCGCCCGCGCGGCTGCGAGCTCGATCGCCAGCGGGATGCCGTCCAAACGCCGGCAGATTTCTGCGACCATCGGTTCGTTTTCGGCGGTTAAATGAAAGCCGCGATCCGCCGCGCCGGCGCGGTCGGCAAAGAGCGCAACCGCCGACGAAGTGTCGAGCGACGGTAGGCGATACACGTGCTCGCCGGCGATTTTAAGCGGCTCGCGGCTAGTGGCGAGGATCCGAAGTCCTTCACAGTTGGACAGCAGCGCGCGAGCGATCGACGCTACCTCGTCTATGACGTGCTCGCAATTATCGAGGATCAGCACGGATCGCTTGTTGCGTAACTCCATCAACACCGTGTCGAGCGTGCCCTGCTTTGGGACGTCGTGGAGGCCCAGCGCCGAGGCGATCGTCGTCGCCACGAGCGACGGGTCCGCCACGGGTGCGAGGCCTATGAAATGCACCGCCTGTTCGGTCGTTTTGCGCAGCGTTCGCGCGATTTGCAGGGCCGTTTGAGTCTTCCCCATGCCGCCGGTGCCCGTCAGGGAGACTAAGCGCCACTCGGAGACGAGCCGAGCGATCTCCTCGAGCTCCGACTCACGCCCGATAAAGTTCGTGACCGCGAACGGTAAGGCGGAAGTCCCTACGTTTAACAGGGGAGGGAAGCGCATCGACCCCCCCAGCCGGCGCTGCGGTCGCGACCGTGCAGCCACCTGTTCCAGGTTCGCGCGCTGCTGGGCGTCGAGGGCCAGTGCCCCCGCGAGCAGCTCGAGCGTTTCGCGCTGAGGCGTCCGCCGGTATCCGCGTTCGAGCGCGCCGATGCCGTTGGCGCTCATGTGGGCGCGCTCGGCGAGTGCTTCTTGGGAGAGCCCGGCGGCCACTCGATAGTGCCGCAGGAGAGTCCCAAACTCCGGCGAGCCCGGAGCCGGCCGATCGTCTTCCACCGTAAGTATGATTTTCCGCGCGGGCCAATACCGCACCCTCACCGTCCGCAAGGCCGCTAAGTGTGCACGTCGGCTGTGCAGGTCGCACGTGCACCTGTGTGTTACGGTCGCGCCGGTCCGGCGCTACGGTGGCAGCAGGTGAAGACATTTGTCTGACCAGCTTGCGAAGGAGTAACCCTCATGAAGTTCACTGTACGTCTAGCGTCTGCGACTCTGGCACTCGGAGCATCGGCTGCGATGTTCTCCGGCTGCAGCGGGGCCCAGACTCCCTTCACTCCGATTGCGTCGGCGCGCCAGCCCATTGCGCCCGAATCCATCGCCAAAATCAGCGGCCCGGACGCCGTCTCGGCGCCGGGAGATCTGATCTATGTCGCCTCCTCAACCGGCTGCGGATTCGTTCGCAGCGGCATCTGTCACGCCATGGTCTCCGTCTTCACGTATCCGGACGGCGGATATCGGGGCAGATGGATCGACGGGGGCAACGGTAACGACGTTCGCTCGCACGTTGCTGGGGAGTGCGCCGACAATGCCGGCCACGTCTTCGTGACGTACTCGGGCGCGTCCGGAAAGATCCTCGAGTTCGCGCACGGCGCGACGAAGCCGATGGCAGCGCTTAGCGACTCCAAAGGCGATCCGTTCTCGTGTTCGTCCGACCCTGCGACCGGCGATCTCGCGGTCGTGACGACGGACCACCTGGGCGGAAACAAGCTGTTAGTGTACAAGAACGCTTCGTCGGGACGAGCCGGCATCGCGTATAGCGATCCGCATTTGACCCTCACGAACGTCGCGTACGACAACAACGGCAACGCATTCGTCGACGGCCCGAGCGGACTGGCCGAGTTGGCTCGCGGCGCCAAGTCGTTCCAAGAGGTCACGCTAAATCGGACGATCCAGTCGTTCGGCAGCCTCCAGTGGGACGGCGAATACTTGGACGTCACCGATATCGGCACCGATGCCGTTTACCGTTTCGAAATCAAGGCGAACGGCAACGGTTCGATCGGCGGCTTTGTCGCCGGCTATACGGAACTCGGTGATCGTTCCAATGGCAATGGCTACAAGACCACGCGCATCACGCAGACGTGGGTCGATGGTAATACCGTCGTCGCGTCCCGCATGCGCGCAGGCATCTGCGACTTCAAGTGCCCCGGCAGCGTCGATGCCTGGCATTACCCGGCAGGCGGCTCCGCCTTTAGAAACATCGGCGGCGGCGCCATCTTCGACAACCCGAGCGGAGTCGCGGTTAGCGCCCACTAAACGCCTCGGTTCAACGACCCTAAGAACGAAGGCCTCGCACCATGCGGGGCCTTCTCGTTTAAGAGTAAGGCGCGGGATTCCGAGGAACTCTTCCGCGGATGACCGCTGAGAGCCGCGTGCCGCTTGAGGGTACGCACCGAATCGCTTGGCCGGGAGCCACTCCTGTGGGCGAAGCCGGCGAAGGCGATGTGCTGCTCACGGCTTGGCTACGGCCGCGACGCGGCGGTGAACTCGACGTCGCACGCGCGACGGCGTTGGGCTCGACCGTCCCATCGCAGCGTGAGTACACGTCGCGGGCCGATCTCCGGCGCGCCACGGCGTGCGATCCCGACGACGTCCTCAGATTGCAAAAATATTGCGGAACATTCGGTATCGAGATCGTGGAAACGCGCTGGCGATCGGTCATCTTGAGCGGCCCGATCGAAAACTCGATCGCCGCTTTTGGCGCGACGGCCGCCATCTATCAGCTGGACGATCGACGCCGTTTCCGGCATCGCTCCGGTTCGCTGCACCTTCCTTCCGATATCGCGACGCTCGTGCGTGCCGTTTTCGGCATTCACCAATGGCCCCGCTCGCATGCCGTCGGCGCGCTGCACCCAAAGACCGCTCCGCTTTCGATGAGCGACGTCGTGAGCCGCTATGCGTTTCCGGACTCCGACGGCTCCGGCCAAACAATTGCGGTTCTACAGTTTCGGGGAAGCTTTCGCAGCGGCGATTTTTCCACGTCGCTGCGGGTTCAGGGCATCACGACGCAACCTCCGATCGTCAAGCGGGTCGACAACGCCGAACTGGCGCACGACACCGACACCATGAAAGACGTCGAATCCGCCATCGACACGCAGATCGCGGCAGCGCTTGCACCCGGCTCCCAGATCGTCGTCTATGCGGCACCCGACGACGAACGCGGTACGCTCGATGCCATCCGCGAGGCGCTCTTTGACGAGGAACACTCCGCGTCGGTCCTCTCGATCAGTTTTGGCTTTCCCGAGTATCTCTGGACGCCGATTGCTCTGACGATTCTGAATGAACTCTTCACCGTCGCTGCATTGCTGGGCGTGAGCGTTTTCTGTGCCTCGGGGGATAACGGAGCGGAAACGGATTACGACGGCCAACCCCACGTTTTGGCCCCCGCATCGAGCCCGTTTGCGATGGCGTGCGGCGGTACGCAAATCAACGCCGGCGACGCCGGCGAGATGGCCTGGGACCGAACGGGCGGGGGATTCAGCGATCGCTTCGGCGTTCCCGCGTGGCAGAGTAGCGTGAATCCGGTTGCCGCCGGTTATGCGGTCAAACCGGGTCGCGGGGTGCCCGACGTCGCAGCGCAAGCGATGCCCGGTTATCCGATCGTTTTTGAAGGCACCCAGCTCGCCGCCGGCGGAACGAGCGCGGTTGCGCCGGTGTGGTCGGCCTTGGCGGCGCGGCTCAACGCGCGACTCGGGGCGAAGATAGGATTCTTCGCGCCTCTGCTCTATCGCGCGCCTGGCGGCACGTGCTTTCGGGACGTCACATCGGGCAGTAACGGCAAATTTAGTAGCGGCGCTGGTTGGAATGCCTGCACCGGCTTGGGCGTTCCTATCGGATCCGCGATAGAAACGGCGCTACGCTAGAACCCTCGCTCGGCGCTCTAAAAGCCGACGCATCCCAGCGCATCGTCGTGAAAAGCTTGATGCGCTTCCTTGTATTTGTTAACGGCTTGCGCCAGGCGTTCTCTGTTGCACCCCTGCAACGCCGCGATTTTGTCGTGCAGTTCGTCGATCTTCCGGCCATGCGCATCAATTGCTTCTTCGGCCTCGGACTTAGAATTTGGCATATCGTTCATGTATCGCCGCCGCTCGCTCCATCGCCTGCTCGGGCGTTAAACGGGCACCGTCGCTCGTTCTGGCGGACAGTTCGCTACTGGAATAGAATTCGGATAAAAGAGCGGTGAGCCGTTCGTAACAGCGCCGTTCTGTGTATTGGCGTACCTCTCCGCGGAGGTCATACTGACGCGCCGTAAACCCCGCAAGCAACGACGCGCCCTCGAAATCTTCGATCGTCGCCGCGAGCAACGCATGATGCTCGAGAACCGAAAGAACCCAGCCCGAGCCTGATTTTCGTTGCAACATCAGCGCCTCATGAAGCGCTTCTCGCGCAGCGGCGAGGTCTCCGGCGGCCAGAGCGTACCCTCCGAGATTTGAAAGCACAAGAACGAGATAGACCGAGTTCAGGGAAACGTACGCGCTCTTCGCTCGTTGTGCGGCGTCGCGGGCAGCCTCGATGTTTCCCGCTGCAAACTCGAGCTCGCCCAGGTTCAACAGAGCGCTCGCGTGGGCTTCGCTTCCGTGGCGCTCCAGCTGCGCAACCTGGGAAAATCGCGTGCGCGCATCTTCGATGTTGCCTCGTTGAAGATCCGTCACGGCCCAAAGGCGCAAGACCGCATTGGCGGTTATTCGGGAGAGCGATTGGGGCGCCGCGTACGCCTCGGCAAACGCCTTCTCCGCCTCGGCGAAGCGCCCATCGGACCGGTAACAGGCCCCCAGATTCGCGAGAGCGCGCGCCGTTTCGTTTGCATCGCCGGCAGCAATTGCCGCGTCGAGTTCGCGCCGTATTATTTCTTCCAGCGACGGGACGGGCCGGCCAACCAGCCATCCCGAGAGCACGCAGTGCCGAAGCAGACGCGAGTATAACAACGCGTTCTCGGCCGCTCCGCCACCGGCCGCGGCGGCTTCAAACCACGTCAGCGCCTCTTGCGGCGTGGTAATTAACTCCGGCCATTCCAGATCTGCGAGCAACGACCGTCCGAGCGCAGGATCGTTCTCTTTGAAGATCGTCCATTCGATGGCGGCGCGGAGATTATCGAGCTCCAGTTCGAGCGGTTGCCGCCACGCAACATCCTCTAAATCCTCCACTAGCGGCCGAAGCGCCCTAACGAATCCTGCATAGTAGCGCGCGTGTCTTGTTGCGATGCTGCTGATTTCACCGGCTTGTCGTAAACGCTCGAGCGCGTATTCGCGAATCGACTGCAGCATCCGATAACGGCGTTCCTCGCCCACAGCCTCGACCACGACGAGCGACTTATCGACGAGTGAGGAAAGCGCATCGAACGTCTCCCAGCCATCTCCCTCCGGTTCGCCGGCGCAAACTTGCGTCGCGGCCTGCAGCGTCCACCCACCGGCAAAAACGGCCAGACGGCGAAACAGCGCGCGATAGGGCTCATCCAGCAGATCGTAGCTCCAGTCGATCAACGCCCGCATCGTTCGGTGACGAGGTAACGTGCTGCGATCGCCGCCGGACAAGACGCGGAACCGTTCGTCCAACTTCTTGGCGAGCTGCTGCGGCGACATCATTCTCACACGCGCGGCGGCAAGTTCGATCGCCAGCGGTATGCCGTCCAATCGCGCAGCGAGCTCCTCCACGGAGGGCGCGTTGTCGTCAGTTAGATGAAAGGATGAGTCGGCGCCCCGCGCGCGGTCAACGAAGAGCGCGATGGCGTCCGGCGCCGGCAGCGACGGCAAGCGGAACACCTGCTCGCCGCCTATATTCAGACTTTCCCGGCTCGTCGCCACAATATGTACGTTCTTGCAGCCACGGAGGATCGCCGCAATAACCTTTCGAGCCTCATCGATCACGTGCTCGCAGTTATCCACGATCAGCATCAGGCGGCGGCGTTCGAGAAATGCCGCCAGCGTCTCAAGCAAAGAATGGTTTGGGACCTCACGCACGGCCAAGGCCTGCGCGATTTCGGTCGTTACCAAGGATGGATTCGAGAGCGCCGCAAGATCGACGAGCCAAACGCCCTGCTCGAACTCCTCCAGTACGTCCGCGCCAACCTGAATGGCGCATCGAGTCTTGCCGGCTCCGCCGGGACCAACGAGCGTCAGGAGTCGATGCTTTTTTATGAGGGCCTTGAGATCCGAAACCTCCTGCCCGCGGCCGACGAAAGACGTCAGCGCAAACGGCAGGTTATTGGGAAAATTTTCGAGCGAGCGTAGGGCCGGAAAAGTTTCTATGAGATCCGGGGCAACGAGCTGATAGACGCGTTGCGAACCGATCAGATCTTTGAGCCGATGCGAGCCTAAATCCCTCAAACTGCTGCCGTGCACGCCCTCGGGCAACAAACCCGCGGTCGAACCCGAGATGAGAACCTGTCCGCCATGACCGATAGAAAGCAGGCGCGCCGCGCGATTCAAAGTGGAACCGAGATAGTCTCCGTTCCGCTCTTCGGCACTGCCCGTGTGCAGCGCCATGCGCACGCGAATGCCGTCCGCGCTCGAAAAATCTTCCGCAATGAGGCTGCGCTGACCGCGCAACGCGGCGGCGATCGCATCGGCGGGATTGGAAAAGGCCGAACAAAATGCATCGCCTAGTACTTTGAATACGTAGCCTCCATGCGCTTCGATCGCCGCACGTAACAACTCATCGTGCCGGAGAAGCGCTCTCGACATTGCATCGGGATGCCGTTCCCATCGCTGAGTGCTTCCCTCGATATCCGAAAAGAGGAACGTTACAGTTCCGCTTGGTCGCGTCACGAACGCTGTTTCAGAACCATCCTATAATCGCCCTTTCGCAATGCCATGGCCTTGCTCTAAGCGTTGGATCAACGGGATCGGAGGCTCATGAGGAGCGCAGCCGCGCTACCTTCCGAGATGCCGGTGCGCTACATCGGCCGCCCCACGACGATCCAGGTCTTGCCGTTGTACCTTTGAACCATTACGACCATCGCGGACGAACCGTGCCCGACGAGGAACGCGTCTTCGGTCTTCTCCATGCCGGGCTGCGCCATTTCCGAAGCGGCGTTGAGGTGCGCTTTGTACCAAGACCTTACTTTTGCGAAGTCGTCGGAGGTAACGTAGGTCTTCGAGCCGGACGGCGGCGCTTTGAGGCCGACACCCGCGGGACGAGCGGCGGCGACGGCGCCGGGATAGATGGGAGCGGCAGGGCCGCCGGCCGTCGCTGCGAGCGGCGCGGTGATGACGGCAAAGCCCGCAAGAACTGCGATGGGGAGTACGCGCACGATGTCTCCTTTGAAAGCAAGAGGCAACAACGATTCGCGCGCACCGAGCGCTTGGCCCTCTCCCAAGCGAGCCGTTAGAAGCTTGTCCGACCTGGGAAAGACCCTTGCCAACGCCAGCTATCGCGCCGCGGGACAAGCGCGGCTTTTCGGAGGTACAACGTAATGAAAATTTGGATCGCACTCGTAACGACGGCCTTTAGCACGTCGCTGACGGCGTCAGCCTTTGCCCAGTCCAATACGATGAACCACATGATGAATGCCGTGACGCCGCATTCGATCACGATCAAGATGGGAGCGCAAAACGGCTCCAAGCAAGATGGCAAGGCCGTCCTCAGCGACACCCGCAGCGGATTGCGGGTCACGATTTCGCTCAAGAACGAGCCTGCCAACGCGTCGGAGCCGGCGCACATCCACCAAGGAACCTGCGCGAAGCTCAACCCGGCACCGTGGAAAGCGTTGCATAACGTCGTGCATGGCACGTCCGATACCGTTCTCCCGGGTGTGACGGTTGCGCAGCTCAAGAAGGCGCACTACGCGATCAACGTCCACGAGAGCGCCACGAACCTCGCCCACTACGTTTCCTGCGGCGACATCTGAGTTAAGAGAAAGGCGGCCGAGCTTCTCGGCCGCCTTTCTTGGTAACGAGCCGGTCTTTCGTTATTTCTTCAGCTCGCAGTTGACCATCCAGTCGATTCCGTATTTGTCGGTGAGCATGCCGAACTTTGCTCCCCAAAACATTTCCTGCATCGGCATCT
>JAFAXS010000034.1 GCA_019240755.1 Vulcanimicrobiota bacterium | reverse complement strand
GTCGCGAGTATTACGCCCACGAGAACCACCGCGGAAATCACGCTGATAACCGACTTGCTTGTCATTGCCGTACCCCCAGGCTTTATTGAAGCTTACTCGGGCCCCCGAAGTATCGTAAAGCGATTAGCCTACGATTAAGCCGGAGTGAGAGGCCGATGAAGGCGCGCAGCGAGCCTAAGAGGGGTACGAAACCCCACGCCCATCCAAACGCTGTAGTTTATAAGGAAGGAAGCATGCAGACGGCCTGCGCAGACATACGCTTGGGAGGGCCACTGCATGCGCTTTTTGAGCCTTAGCGTTTTTCTTTTTGTCGCCGCCTTCGGGGCGGCCACAGCCGCCGCCAAGGCCGACGGACAGGTCCGCACCTACTATATCGCCGCCGACGAGGTGACCTGGAACTACGCGCCCACCGGCGTCGACCAGGTGACCGGCAAACCGTTCGATGCCATGGAACGGCCCTATGCAGTCCAGGACGCGCATCACATCGGAAGCGCTTACCGCAAGGCGATCTACCGGGAGTACACGGACGCCACGTTTCGCACGCTCAAGCCCCGCGCGCCGGGCGATCAGTATCTCGGCTTCATCGGCCCGATCATTCACGCCGAGGTCGGCGATACGATCCGCGTAGTGTTTCGCAACAACGCCTCTCGTCCGTACAGCGTCCATCCACATGGCGTGTTTTACGCGAAGAACTCCGAAGGGATGGCTTACAACGACGGAAGCTCGCAGGCCGACAAGATGAGCGGCGCGGTTCCGCCGGGCCAAACGTACACGTACACCTGGGAAGTGCCCGAGCGCGCCGGACCGGGACCGAACGACCCGAGCTCCATCGTCTGGCTGTACCACTCGCACGTGGACGAGCAAAAGGACATTGACACGGGCTTGGTGGGCGCCATCGTCGTTACGGCGCGCGGAATGGCCAACCCTGACGGCACCCCGAAAGACGTGGACCGCGAGGTCGTCGCCGTCTTTCACATCGTCAACGAAAACCAGAGCTGGTACTTCAATCAGAACGTTGCCGCGTACACGCCGAAGCTCAAGCGGGCGCAGCGCGCCGAGGCAATCCCGGTCGACGAGAACAACGCCATCACCCTGAACGGCAGCGGCTTCGCCGACGGCAACTTCAAGTTCTCGATCAACGGCTACATGTACGGGAACGGGCCGCGCATGGTGATGACGCAGGGTCAGCGCGTCCGATGGTACGTGATTGCGATCGGCAACGGCTTCGACTTCCACACGCCGCACTGGCACGGCAACACGGTGCTCTGGAACAAGCAACGAACCGACGTTCTTGCGTTGATGCCGGCGCAGATGCTGACCGTGGACATGGTCCCCGACGATCCCGGACTCTGGCTCTTCCATTGCCACGTCGCCGACCACATGGACGCCGGAATGACGGCGTTCTACGAAGTATTGCCGCGTGCTGCACCTTGACGAGGACGCTCTTCGCCCGTTCCTGACGTGGCCCGAGCTCATCGCCGCCATGGAGCGCGCGCTGATCGAGTTCTCGGCGGGCAGCGTGATTCATCCGGTGCGCACTATTCTCACCGTCGAGGAACGCCGCAGGTATCTCGGCATCATGCCCGCGGTTGCGGGCGACGTCATGGGCGCAAAGTTCGTTACCTTCTATCCCGTTAACGCCGAGCGCGATCTCCCCACGCATCAGGCGACGATCGTGCTCTACGACACCGATTCCGGCCGCCCGCTGGCTGCGATGGACGGCCGGCTGATCACCGAGATGCGCACGGCCGCGGTTTCCGCAGCGGTCACGCGACATCTGGCTGCACCGAATGCTCGCGTGCTGGCGCTGCTGGGAAGCGGCGTTCAAGCGGGCGCGCATCTCGCCGCATTGTCGCACGTCCGTTCGTTTTCCGAGACGCGAGTTTGGAGCCGTAACCGTGCACATGCCGAGCGCTTCGCACGCGAACACGGCGTTGAGGCGGTTGCCTCAGCCGAGGCCGCGGTCCGCGACGCCGACGTGAGCGTCACGGCCACGGCGGCGCACGAGCCGAGCCTGCGCGGCGAGTGGCTGAAGACCGGCGCTCACGTGAACGCCGTAGGCTCCTCGCGCCCCGATTGGCGCGAGCTCGACGACGACGCGATGGCAAACGTGGTCGTCGTCGATTCGCGCGAGGCTGCGGCAAAGGAGGCCGGCGACGTTCTCATAGCCGGCGCGCAGATCTACGCCGAAGCGGGGGAGATCTTTGCTGGGTGCAAGGCCGCCACGCCGGAAGAGACGACGATCTTCAAATCGTTGGGGCTCGCGGTGGAAGACATCGCCGCGGCTCGGCTCGTCGTAGAAAAGGCGCGCGCGAAACCGACGCCGGATTAGTTGCGCGCAAAGCGCAGCTCGCTGCGCCGGCGCGCCTTCGCGGCTTCGACGCCGCGATCGCGCGGCGGCGCGTGCGTCACAAGCGCGTGCAATAAGTCGTGCGTCGCGCTGCTGACCCGTTCGATCGCGAGCTCGAACGCCGCTTCATTTAACTTCGACGGGCGGTTAAAGCCGCTCACCTTGCGCACGAATTGAATCGCCGACGCGCGAATCTCCTCATCGGTGGCGGCCGGCGCGAAGTTATGAAGCGTTCTGATGTTGCGGCACATGTTTGTAGGTTTGCAACGGTGGAGCGGGAACTCCTCGCACGATGTTGCGTTTGATTATCGCCACGTTGAGCTTTGCCGTGGGCTGCTTGGTGTGCGGCTGCTCCGGCGCCTCGTCGGCGCACGGCTCCTACGGTTCCGGCGATCCGGCCCTCGCGGCGGCAAACGTCGGCGGCGGCCCGATCGATCCGTTCCTGACGGACGGGCACGCAGTGCTCCAAGCACTCGACGCCATTGCCCAGCGCTCCGGGCGCCCGCTGCGCGTCACGTCCATCTCGGCCGATCGCGTCAGCGGCCTAACGGTTGAAGTTCAGGAACCTGCCCATCGCATCAACGTCGATCGCTATATTGTCGCTCCGGACGGCGCGCTCTCCGGCCCGGCGCCGGTGAAACTCATGTCGCTCGACGGCGGACCGATCACGGCCGCAAAGGTTGACGCGCACGCCTTCGATCCCAACGCGATTGCGTTTACGAACCTTACGAAGACCGCACGCACTGCGATCGCAAAATCGGGTTACCCCGACGCGCGCGTGACGGAATGGGAGTTCAACGGGATCGGCAGAGACGATCGTCACTTCATGTATCTCGAATCGGCGCGCGCGCGACCGAGCGCAAACATCGATGCGCACCTTCACATCCTAGGGATGCAGTTCTAATGGCGCCGCGCCGCGATCCGCTTAGTGCGACGCCAGTTCCGTTAGCGCTTTCTCTGCTATTGGCGACCGCGGGCTCGCGTTGAGCTCCGCCTGCAGGGCGGCCTTCGCGACGTCGGTCCTTCCAAGTCGCATTGCCAGCGCGGCCAGCGCCATGTGCGGTGAATAGTAGTAGAGGTCCGGAAACTCCGCGCCGATCGCGTCGGCCTTGGCGGCCTGCGCGGACGCCTCGGTCAGCGATTGCAGCGCCTTTGCGTCGTCGTGCGCAAGCATTGCGATCTCGCCCGAAAGCGTTGCCCGCATCGCCGCTACAACGGCGACGTCGTATGCGGAACTCGCGTCGGCGCTTGCGATCTCGCCGCGCGCCTGCGCCGCCATCGCCGCGTTGCCCAGTTTGGCGAACGCCAGGCCGCGCGCAAACGGCAGCGTGCGCAACTTGCCCTTCGTATAAGGAACGGCAAGCACGCCGCGCCAATCCCGCGCCGCAACGAGCTGGATCGCCAGGAAGTACGGATCGTCCTCACGTCGCGCCGCGGCTAACGCTTCCGAAAGGCGGCCCGTCTCGGTGAGCGCATAGAGCAGAAAGCTGACGTTGTGCGCGTGATAGTACCGCGGGCCGCTATAGTAGCCCGGGTGGCAGCACGCAAAGTCGGCGAAGTCCATCGCCACCGAGCGGCGTCCGACGTCCACCGCCGGCGCGTACAGACCGACGTCGAAGAAAACATGCCCCGGCATGTGGGTCAGATGCGAGTCTTCCGCAGGAAGGGCGTACGACGCGAGTCGCATTGCGGCGTCTACTGCAAGAGCGGATTTCGCGGCGAGCTGCGCGGTATGAATGTAGAAATGCAAGAGGCCCACGTGGTTCGGGAAACGCGCCAGACTGCTCGCAAAGAGCGGCAGCAGCGCCGCGACCCGCGTCTTACGTGCCGCGCGTTCGGCCGGCGAGCCGTTGCTCTGGTCGCCCACGGCGACGTAGAGCGCCGACTCTGCGTAGAGGCCTGCGGCGTCCGGATCGCTCGGGTACGCCGCCGCGATTTTTTGCAGCGCATCGCGGTAGGCTGCGAGCAGTACCGGCGCCGACGCCTTGGTTTGGTCGTCGAAGCGCGCCGACGCAGCGTCGATGAACGCGCGATCTTCCGCCGACGCATACTTTTCGAGCGACTTCGCCTGCTGGATCGCCTCGCGGGCCTGCTCCGAGCGATCGTCGGTCGCGTCCACGTTGAGATTCGGCGCGTTGCTCACCGCGATGCCCCAGTATGCCATAGCGCAGTGGCGGTCCAGATCCGCAGCCGCGTAGAAGTTATGCTCCGCCGCCTCGGGGTTATAGGCGTAATACTCCATAAGGCCCCGGTCGAATGCTGCCTGCGCCGCGGCGACGGGTGAAACCGGATGGTGGATCCACGCGACGGCGGTTGGCCGTTCTAAGCCGCCCGTCGCGAAAACGGCAGCCGGAAGCAGCGCGAAGATCGAAACGACAGTAACGGCGAGGGTCTTCATGCGGACCGCCTTTCGGCCGTCTCTTTCTTGGGCAAGCCCACCCATTACTTTTCCAGGAACCGTCCGAGGTTTTCGGTAATGCCGCCCACCCCAAGCGAACATCTCGAAGTCACAATGGAGGCAAATCCATCATGCGCGTTATCTCGCGATGGTCCGTGCCGGCGATAACAGTATCGGCGGCGTTTCTCTTATCGGCGTGTACCGGTGGCTCCACGGTCCCAGGTGGGCCCGGGAACGAGATTCCGTCCGCGTCGCAGCGGGCCGGCGACGGCCTCACGGCGTTCGGTGCGCGAAGCGACGCCGCTTGTCCCAAGAAATTTACTGCGGGTTGCTTTACGTTCTCGCTGTCGAAGGGCCTGAGGATCTCATGGTGCTACGGCCCCTCGAGCGATCAGTGCAGCACCACGCAGGACTACACGTGGAGCGGCGACGTCTGTTCGACCAAGGCCAAAGATTGCGATGCGATCGAGCCGCTGAGGGCCACCTGGAGCGGACCGTATAAGTGCAAAGTGCCCAAGACGTGCCAAAGCAAGGGCTACTACGAGCTGGATACGATCACGAAAGGTAAGAAACCGCCGAAACCCACGAAGCTGTACGTCTACAAGCAACAGGTCAGCATCTGTTCGGCTAGTTGCGTGACCTACTACATCGGAATCAACGTCGGCAAGTAAAATTGCACAAGGGTCCAGGTGGCGTTCCGCCTGGACCCTTCGCGCGTCGCCGAGGCTAAAAGCGGCCCACGGCCGCATCTACGCCGCCGCCGCCGAGGAACACGTTGGTCGGCGCCGAGGCGCCGGGCGCGAACTCGAACATTTCGCCCGAGTCGTAGTTCGGCCAGTAGATCGTTCCGTTCGGCGCTACGGTCAGCTCGCTATAGAATCCCGCGCTGCCCGCGTTGATGGTGCGCGACGGCGTCGTGCTGCCCGAGGGATAAACGTTGATGAATCCGCCCGAACCGCCGACGTAGATGTTACCGAGCTTGTCGGCGCCGACGGCGCCGCCGGGAAGCGATTGGAGGTTCAAGTTGACCGGCTGCGTCGATCCCGGAGGCAGACTATACACGTTGGAGAGCTGATGTTCCACTTCAAACGTGCCGATCAAGAGATCGCCTTTCGCATCGAACGCTAAGCCGGCGACAGCGGGCGTACGCCCAACGAACGGGACCTTGATTGTCTCGCTCGGCGACGACGCGCCCGGCGGATAAACCAAAAGCGATGGACCGGTGTCCGTGACGAACAGGTTGCCCGACGAATCGACGGCGAGGAGTCCCGGAACGTATAGACCCTTGAAGATGTTGAAGAACGGTGACGAGCTTCCACGCTTGTACTCTGCGACGTTCGTCACTTTACCGCCGCTGCTTGAAACGTAGAGCGTGCCATTGCGATCGATCGTCACGCCGACGCCGCGCGTCACGCCTTGCGTGATCTGACCGAGTGGCGAGGGGTTCTTCTGATTGATGTTCCCCGGGAAGAGCGTCACCGCCGCGTTGAGATCCACGACGAAGAGCGTGTTCTTCAGGTGGCTTCCCGCCGGACTGACGCGCGGCGAGAGAACCGCCGGGGTGAGCCCGGGCGAGAAGGAAGACATTCCCGCCATACCCGGCGAGCCGGCAGAGCCGGAACAACCGGCCAATAGGGCGACCACCGCCACTAGGGCGGTTTGAATATGCGTGTGTTTTGCGAGCATTGAAGCCTCCGAAACGAGAGTTTGGCCCACGATACAGACGGGAAGTGAAAAAAGCCTGAAGCTTCAGATTTCTAACCGGCTCCCGCATAAGCGAGATACTGCGCTTTCATGGCGCGGCGATAATGTCTAAGTTCTTGAAACCTTTATACGTCGCTACTACCATCGGCTCGCCGCCCAGCAGCCACCCCTTCGCGGGACGGGCGAACGCATAGACGCATTGTTTGTGAGCGTTAGCCACATAGGCCACCGAAGCGTCGTGGTTCAATGCGACGCCGCTGATGGACGCATATGGTAGATCGGGAGTGTAAAAGATTGTCCCTCCCTTGGGCGAGCTCACCGAAACGGCGCCGAATACCCCATCAACCGGCGTAAACGTCTCGAGCGCCTCGTCCACTGCGCCTCCTATCAACGCGATCGTTCCGATGCCGAAGCAGGAGCCTTGCTGATAGTGACCGCGGGTCACGCGCGTGTACGGCCGAACGCTGGCAAACCCACAGCCGCCCGAGACCAAAACATTGGCGCCGCTCGGCGTGGCCAAGACCGAAGCGGCGTTTTGCGACTGTTGGACGATCACCGTCGGCGCGGCGCCGGTTCTTTCGAGGCCGGAATAAAAGTACACGGCCTGCTGCCCGTAGTCGCTCACGTAGACGTTGTGTTGGGCGTCGACCGAGACGTCGGTCAGCGAAGGCGCACCTGGCGCGCCCGGCAAGATCGGCGCGGGGAGCTGGGCCACCGGTTTTCCCGAGTCCGTAAAGACCGCGACGCAGGCCGCGCATGGATTCGAGCCCGGAGCGGAAATCGTCGTATAGATCAGCCCGTGCCGATCCATCGCGATACCTTGCGCGTAGCCCCCACCGGGAGTAAACTGCGCTTTCACGGTCGCCTTGTTATTTTGGATCGTAAAGACCGTGATGGTTCCACTGCTGTAGTCTAAATTTGCCAGCTCGGTCAATGGTGCTGCGCGCCTATGCTTGGCCAACGACGGCGCCGCCACGCGCGTTGCCGGCATCACCTGCGGCTGCGTCCAGTGACCCGTGCACGAAGCCAACAGGCACGCCAGAAGCATCCTGCAACGGCGATAGATCGGCTGCATGGCCGAACGCTTTCGGAACGGCGGCGACAAGTCATGCGGCGATTTCAGAGTTTTTTCACGTTTGCCGGCGAACATGAAAACCCGTCGGAAAGGAGCCACCGTTGCGCTTTACACCGTTCGCGATCGCCGTTATGCTAGCGGGCTGTAGTGCCCCGATGAATTCCGCGTTGCCGCAACGCGCCGCAATCGTTCGCCCCCAAAGCGCACCGCCGCGGCATGCGGCAGCGCTCGTCTACGTCGGATCGGTCGGCGGCACGATCGACACGTTCACGCTGGTGAAGGGTCAGTACCAGCAGACCGGACAACTTGCGGACTCCAACGGACCCGAGGGCTTGCATACCGACGCATTGGCGAACCTGTACGTCGCGGATCAAGGAATTGGGACCGAAGGACCGGGCGTCGGCGATATCGCGGTGTATCCGAAGGGCGCCTCGCAGCCGTCACGCTTCATCGTCCCCGGATACAACGTCTCCGACGTCATCGCCGTCAAAAACGGTCAACACCTCTATGCTTCGAACTTCGGTCCCGACGGCCAGTTCGGACCTGGCTCGCTGTCGTGGTATGGGTCCACAGGCAGCTCACCGCTGCGCACCACCACGATCAGCAACTCGTTTCAAGCGCTGAGTCTCGTCCGCGATCCGTCGAGCAAAGACGTGTTCGTTTCGTACTCAGACAACTCTGGGAACGGCCACATCGCGCGTTTCCGCCGGGGTCGCGGACAACCCCACGACCTTGGCGTAACGTTCGGCTCGCCCTGGGGGATGGCGGAAGACGGATCCGGTAATCTTCTGGTCGCCGACGGCAACGGTCCGATCCACATCTACTCGCAAAAGGGTGCGTCGCTCGGAACCATCACCGTACCCGGCACCGCCTATCGCATGGCGTTCAACGCCGACTACGGTCTGCTCTACGTGACGAACTTCTACAACTTCGACGTCGAGATATTCACCTATCCCGCGGGAAAGATGGTCGGAACGATCCATGCGCCCGAGTGGAACAAGAGCGCCTGGACCGACGGCATCGCCGTGTGGCCGCCGCCGGAATAACCGGCTCTCGGCGGGAGAGTGACAGGGGCTGAGGCTAACAGCCCCGGATGAGCACGGCCGCCGAGAAATCCTCGACGTATCACATCGATCCCGCGCTCGCTTTGCCGAGCTATCGCACGACGGCGGGCCGGCTGGGCATGGGGCCGAGCTTCGGCAACACCGAGCTGTGGGTCAACACGAAAAATACCGGCGACGTGGAGCGCGTGTTTTGCATTGCGCGCGGGCAGACCGTGATCGGATCCATCGCGATCCGCTTCTCGATCGCCGGACGCCCGCTGCGCGACGCCGGCTCGTTCGCGATGACGGAGGCGATGAAGGTCTACACGCCGCTGCTGCTCGACCTCGAGGAAGTGGCGGTTGAGATTCATCCCGCCTTTCTACGCCGGCGATTCGACGTCGGCGGATCGATCTACATCACGGAAACCACGTTCCTGCCGCTGAGCTCGGTGCACGATTCGAAGCAGTCCGATCCGCCGGTGCTCTACCAAATGGTGCAGCTCGAGAACCGCGGCGCCCACGAACAAGAGCTTCGCATCAACGGCTTCGCGCGGCTGCGGGGGGACACCAGCGACGACGTGACGGCCGCATACGATCCCGGCAGCTTCGCGCTCGTGGCGCGTACCGCGAGCGCCGACAGCCCGGTTCGCGTCTTCGGCCTGACGCGCGAACCCGCCGCGTACGAAACCAGCTTCGACTTCGGCAACGTGTACAGCATGTCGCGGACGGCGCCGCTGAGCAACGCCACGGACGCTCACGGCGACATTCTCGGCAGCCTTCAGCTCGACGTCGTCATCGGCCCAGGAAAGTCCGAGCGGTTCGCATTCAAGACCGGCATTTACGAACAATCGGATCAGCAGGGGCTCAAGCACTTCGCCGGCGTTTCGGGCTTGGAATCGCTCGAGCATACACTCACCGCGCTGGACGACGAACTGCATCGCGGCGAGGTCATTACGCCGGATGACGTCATCAACGACGGCGCGCTCTGGAGCAAGGTCAACATGCGGCGCGTGATGGCGCGCTATCCGATCGGCTGGCTCTTCACCAACGATCCCGGCGTCACGTCGAACGTGGTCATTCGCGACTCGGCATGGTTCGTCATGGGCTGCGACTACTTCGCGCCCGAGTTTTCTCGTTCGCTGCTCGACACGGCGGCACGCTTGCAGTATCCCAACGGTAAGCTTCCCGAGTTCGTCAACGCGCTCACCGGAAAAGTGGAAGACGACGGACTGAACATCAACGACGACACGCCGCTCTTCATCATGGCCGCCAACCATCACTTCCGCTGCACCAACGACGAAGACTGGCTGCGCCGAATCTTCCCGGCCCTGCAGCGCGCCGGGCGGTACATCGTATCGCAAATGGATCAACGCGACCTCGTCGTCTGCACGGCCGACGATCCGCGTGGGAACGTCTGGGCGATCGCCAGCTGGCGCAACATCATTCCAAACTACTCGATCAACGGCGCGGTCACCGAGATCAACGCCGAGTGTGCCGCGGCGCTGCGGGCGCTGACCCATCTCGCCGAACGAATGGACGAAAACGACGCCGACATCCGAAACTTTGCAGACGCCGCCGCGAAGATTCAGGTGGCGATGGGGCGTCACTTGATCAACTCGAAGAACGGCCTCTTCTACTTGAACGTTGACACCCGGGGCAATCCGCACACCGACGTCACCGGCGACGAAGTGTTTCCGGTCATGTTCAACGCCTGCGATGACGAGACCGGATTCCGCGTCATTTCGCGCTTGAACTCGCCGGACTTTTGGACCGAGGCCGGATTGCGCACCGCCTCGGCGCTGGATCCGCGCTACGATCCCGCGGCGTTCTCGGGACTCCTCGGCGGAGTTTGGCCCGGCCTAACGTGGTGGTACGCGTTTGCGGCCGCCCGATACCATCCCGATTTCATGGTCAACGCCTTGCGCGCATCGTTCCAACACTACGCCCGCGATCCACGCCGGCACAACACCGTGCCGGGCCAGTTCAGCGAGTGGTTCGACGGCGACTCATTGGTCAATCGGGGCATGCGGCTGAGCCCCTGGGAACCGCCGCGGTTTTTGTGGGCCGCGATCGAGGGCGTCTGCGGGCTCACCCTCACGGGCGACCGGCCGCAGATCAACCCGCTCGTGCCCCCAAACTGGAAGTGGGTCGCGTTGCGGCGGCTGCCCTTCCACGGCCGGGAGATCTCGTACTTCGCCGTGCGCACGAAAGCCGTCTTGACCATCTTCACCACGTGCGAGATCAACACCGACTCCGCCCACTCGCTGTACGAACGCGACGTCTCCGACAAGCTGCCGATCTTTTCGCGCATCGCTCGCGTCGTGGCGCTGCAACGCGATCGAGAGGTCGCCGTGCTCGTGGGCAACGTCAGCGACGCCACGACCAACGTGCCGCTCGATCTTTCGCAGCTGCTCGAGCAAGGCATGCGCTACCATACGCGGGTGTACAACAGCGAACGCGACGATTGGGAAGTGGAATCCGTCTACGCGCGCGAGGAGATCTGCGTGACGTCCATCGGCATCGAGAGCAAAGGCTATCGCGTGATGCTGTTTCGCGGGTTGAGCGATGCCGCCGCGGAGCCGCCGACGGCCGCATGATGGTCGCAGCGGCCGTTCTGCTTGCAACGGCGCTCGGAGCGATGGCTGCGCCGCGTGCCGTCACGGAGGACGCGTATCGCAGCCTGGTCGCGCTGCACGGACCCGCGATCTCGCCCGATGCCAAGCGTGCCGTCGTCGTCGTCTCACGCGTCGTCTGGGACGAGGATCGCTACGCGAACGACCTCGTGCTCGTCGATCCGGCGACGCATCAAACGCAGACGCTGCTCGCCGATCGCAAGGGGCTCGCCGATCCGGCGTTCTCACCGGACGGCGCGCGACTGGCGTTCTTGGCGGATGCCAAGATCGGGGATGACTCGGCGACGGAGTTATTTGTCATGCCCGGCGAGGGGGGCGCCGCACAGCAGCTAACGCACGTGAAGTCGGGCGTCGACCGCTTCGCGTGGCGGCCCGACGGCAAGGCCATCGTCTACGCCGCCGAGGACGAAACGCCGCAACGGACCGGCGCCGATCGCTTTCGGGACAGCTTCATCTTCACCACCGAGCCGATCGTGGCGCGCAGGGCCGACGCGCCCGTCCATCTCTTTCTACTCCCGCTGGACGGCTCGCCGGCAACGCAGCTGACGTTCGGCGCGGAGAGTCTCTGCGACGGGTCGACGTTATCGTGGTCGCCCAGCGGTACGACGCTCGCGTATGCGCTCTGCCGCGACGCCATCTACAACGATCAGGACTACTCGCGCATTGTGCTACTCGACGTTGCCGGCCGGCGTTTTCACGCGCTTACGGGTCGCTCGATGTGGGAATCGAATCCGCTCTTCTCGCCCGACGGCGCGCACGTCGCCTACACGTACAGCACGGGCGACGGGCAAGTGAACTTGACGGAGCTCTACGTTACGACGCCCTCCGGCGGAGCCGGAACGCGGCTCTCCGCGGCGCTCGATCGCGACGTCGGCGACGCGGTCTGGTCGCCGGATAGCCGAAGCCTCATCATAACGGCGCCCGACCGGACGACCAACGCGCTCTACCGCCTTTCGCTCGATGGAAGCGCGCAACGCTTGGATGTGAGAGACGTTACGCCCGGCGTCCCGTTGACGACGACCGGCGGCGCGAACGCTCCCGCGCTCGAAAACGCGCTGGCGAAGGACGGAACGCTCGCGTTCATCGGCACGGCGGCGGCGCAGCCGCCCGAGCTCTTCACGTACGGCGCGAGCGGTGGAACTCAAAAAGCGACCGGCTTCAACGCCGCGCTCGCGCAGTACGCGTGGGGGAAGGCCGAACGGATCACGTTTCGCAGCGACGCCGGCGTGGCGGCCGACGGCGTTCTCTACTATCCACCGGAATTTCAGACCGGAAAGCGCTATCCGCTCGTCGTCTTCGTCCACGGCGGCCCGACCGATCCGTCCATGATCGAGTTTGACTTTTGGGCGCAGGTGATGGCGGCGCGTGGATGGCTCGTGCTGCGGCCGAACTACCGCGGCAGTCCGAACCTCGGATTGAAGTATCAACGAGCGATCCTCTACGACGTCGAAGCCGGCCCCGGAAGAGACATCATGGCGGCACTGGGCTCCGTCGAGGCGCGCGGTATCGTCGATCGTTCGCGCATTGCCGTGTCGGGCTGGTCGTACGGGGGCATCATGACCGCGTGGATGATCTCAAGGTATCACGTCTGGAAGGCCGCGGTCTCCGGCGCCTCCGTGAACGACTGGATCGCGGACTACGGCTCCGCGGATGACAGCGACGCCGATGCCGCGCTCTTTCACGGATCGCCGTTCCTGCGCGGAAACGCCGAGGAATGGCGCCGCGCCTCGGCGATCGAGTACGCCCGCGACGTCACGACGCCCGTGCTGATCCTGTCCGACATCGGCGACAATCGCGACCCGTTCGCCACGTCGTCCATGTACTGGCGCGCGCTGCGCGACAATCATAAGGCTGCGACGCTGCGCGTCTGGCCCGTGCAGGGCCACTTTCCGGGCGACCCCGTGCGCACCGTTGACGTATTTCACTACTGGATCGACTTCATCGCCGAGCATTTTAGTTGACGAAAGGAACCACTATGACAAGGTACGCGGGCGACGAGTTCGCGCCCACCGGTGGAGCGGGCCGGGCACGTTGAGGTCGAAGGCAGCCGCGCGTACGTCGTGGTCCCCGCATCCGAGACTTTCACGCAGCGCGGCAAGCGGATGACGGAATCTGTCGGGTGGCGGATCACGGCGTGGGCGTGGGCGGCCGGACACTAGAGTCGTTCGGGTACCGTCAAGAACTCTCGCGCGTACTCTCCCTCTTCGATAACTTTTCGGTAGCCTTCAGCTACCTGAGCCCCATGGTGGGCATCTACTCGCTCTACGCACTGGGGTTGGGCACCGGCGGCCCGCGGTACATTTGGACGATTCCGGTCGTCGTCGGCGGAATGATGCTCGTCGCGCTGGTCTTCGGCGAGCTCGCAAGCGAATATCCGCTCTCGGGCGCGCTTTATCAATACGGTAAGTACAGCGTCGGCATTCGCTACGGCTGGTTCATCGGCTGGATCTACGGTTTTGCGCTGCTCGCGACGGTCGCATCGGTGGATTCCGGTGCCGTCGGCTACGTTACGGCGCTCGCGAACGTCTGGTTCGGCGCACACCTCGATCCCGGCAGCCACGTCGTCATCTTCGTGGTCGCCGGCGGAATCATCGTGCTCTCCGCGATCCTCAACTCGATAGGCGCGAAGATCATGGGGCACGTGGCGCGCTTCGGCGTTTATGTCGAGACGATCGGCACGTTCGGCGTATTTCTCGCGCTGGCCGCCGTGGGGTTCCACCAACGGCTCTCCTTCATCTTCTCTTCCCAGAGCGTCGAGCATCTGCGCAGCAATCCTCTGCACCTCGATTTTCACGGAAGTTGGTGGACCGGCGCGGCCCTCGTCGCGATCCTCGCCAACGTCTACATTTTTTACGGCTTCGAATCGGCCGGAGACATCTCCGAGGAGACTGTCGACGCGCAACGGCAGGTGCCGCGCGCCATGCGCAACGCACTGCTCTACGGCGGCATCGCGTCGTTCGTGCTCGTGCTCGGCCTGCTGCTGGCGACGCCCGCCGCCGGAATCGGCGCGGTGGTCAGCGGCGGCATCAACGCAATCCTCGCGACACTGCCGCCGTGGCTGCAAGACTTCTTCTTGGTGATGGTCGTCGTCGCGTTCTTCAGCTGCGGCACGGCGGTGCAGGGCGCCGGTGCGCGCGTCGTTTTCGCCCTGGCGCGGGACGGCGCGCTGCCCGCGAGCGCGCGGCTCCGGAGCGTTTCCGCCCGCCATCGCACGCCCGTCAACGCGATTCTCGTCGGCACCGTGATTCCGTTTCTGTTCCTGC
Source organism: Vulcanimicrobiota bacterium (assembly GCA_019240755.1). Taxonomy (GTDB): domain Bacteria; phylum Vulcanimicrobiota; class Vulcanimicrobiia; order Vulcanimicrobiales; family Vulcanimicrobiaceae; genus Cybelea. The sequence goes on along the minus strand of JAFAXS010000034.1, from coordinate 21,128 downwards.
TCTTGGTCTTGATCAACCCGCCGCGATCCGTGCACGTGCTCTGGTTCGACTATCCCGCCAACGTCAACGCGCTCTACGCGCTCGTCTCGTTTGCGACGTCGGGAATCTATTTGGCGTTTCTGCTGACCGTTGCGGGAGCGCTCATCGCCCGCATGGGCGGACGGCGCCCAGGCGGAGTCTTCACGCTGGGTAAGTGGGGCCTTCCCGTCACGGCCGGCGCCGCGACCTACTTGGGGCTCATGCTGCTCAATATCGTGTGGCCGAGCTCGCTCGCGAGTGGACGGGCGGTGTTCAACTATGGTTGGGTGACGCTGCTGATCATGGCGGCAATCGTTGCCGCGGGCGCGCTCTGCGAAGCGCTCGCGCGGCCGGCACGCGCGAAGCAGTAGCGCCGTCGCCAAAAGTCCAACTCTCGACCGCATGACGACGTCCGCGTGGAGGCTCATGGCTGCGGCGGCGCTGTTCGCATCCGCGGCGTGCGGCGGCCGCTCGTCCATCGTTGCGACGCCGGCCCAACCGCGACTGGCGGTTGCATCGCTGAGGCCGGCTGCCGCGAAGAGCGCGCTGCTCTACATCGCCGACGCCGGAAAGTTCATCGTTGATGTCTACACCTTTCCGGCATTGAAGCTCGCCGGGAAGATCACCGGCATCAATCGGCCGCAGGGTGAGTGCAGCGACGCCGACGGCAACGTCTGGATCACCAGCACCCAGGGGCTGCAGATTCTGGAGTTCGCGCACGGCGGAAGAACGCCGATCAAAGTGCTTGGAGATCCTGCCGGTTATCCAGCGGGCTGCGCCGTCGATCCGGCGACGAACGATCTCGCGGTAACGAACCTCACGGGCTTCAGCGGCGCTGGCGCCGTGTTGATCTATCGGCACGGCGGTGGAGTTCCGGCGGTCTATCAGAGTGCGAAACAGTACTACTATTTTTTCGCGGCGTACGACTCGAGCGGCAATCTCTTTACGAGCGGACAGACGGTAAAGGCGGCCTATTCGCTCGCGCTGCTGACGAAGGGAACGCATAAGCTGTCGAGCGTCGCGATCAAAGGCGCGACGTTGTACTTTCCCGGGACCGTCGCGTGGCTCGGTTCGACGATCGTGCTCGGCGACCAACTCTGCGGCAACCGGAAGCTCTCGTGTTTTTATCGCGGGGCGGTCGCGGGTGCGACGGTCCGTATAACGGGCGTCACGCACCTTAAAGGCGCATGCGCGATCGCCCAGGCCGTCGTCGAGCCGGCGCAACTGATCGGCGGCAACACGGCGCAGTGCGGGCGTGGCGGAAAGAGCGGCGTTGCAGTCTGGCCCTTTCCCAAAGGGGGACACCCCAGCAAGAGCGTGGCAGGCCTGGATATGCCGGTCGGCGCGACGCTGAGCGTCGCGCGCTGAGGAACGCTACGGCGTCACTCGAAAGACGCTGCCCTCGCTGATGCGGCCGCCCCAGGCCGTCGTGCCGAAGAGCTCCGTGCCGCTGAGCAGGAGGCTCGCATCGGGCTGATTTCCGTCGGGCCGCGCGGCGAAGCTGTGCACGACGCCTTCTTTGCCGCTGCGAGCGATTCTGAAGACCGTTCCACGGCCATCCGCTCCGCCGCCGCGCGTCGTGCCGTAGAATACGCCGCCCGTTTCGACCAATGAGGCGACCGGGTACGCGCCGTCCTTGGACGCCTTGCCGCAGCAGATGAAGCTGTGCAGCACGCGCTCTTTTCCGGACGACGGGTCTACGACGAACACGGTTCCTAGACCGGCCGTGCCGCCGGCCAGCGTTGTGCCGTACAGCAGACCGTGGCGGAACAGCAGGCCCGCCGCCGGATAGGCCGCGTCAGCGAGCTTCAGCGCATACCGAAAGCGATAGAGGATTTTCTCGCTGCCGTCGGCGTCCACGCGAAAGACCGTACCGCACCCGTGCGAACAGAGGGCCGTCTCGTTTCCGCCGTACATCGTCGTCCCGTAGAGACTGCCGTTGACGTCGAGCAGCGTATCGAGCGGATTGGCGCCGTCGCTTCCGCCCGCGAAGCGGTGCAGAATGCGCTCGTTGCTACCGTCGGAGTGCAGCGAATACACGGTGCCGCAGCCATCCAGACAGCCGTCGCCGCGTTTGCCGCCGTACTCGGTCGTTCCGTAGAGGAGCGTTCCCGACACCGTCAGGCCGCCGAGCGGCGCGGCGCCGTCGTGCCCGCCCGTAAACGCATAGAGCACATTCGCCTTCGTTCCGTCGGTATTGACGCGAAAGATCGTGCCGCAGCCGCCGATGCAGGCCGTTCCCGCGCCGCCGGCGGTCGTCGTGCCGGCCAGCGCAGCGCCGAGCGTCACTAGTCGTGCCGCCGGCGCGACTCCGTCGATGCCGCCTTTGAAACGGTAGACGATCGACTCGACGCCCGCGGGCGAAATCCGAAACACCGTTCCGCAGCCGAACGAGCAGCGATTCGCCCGCACTCCGCCCTGTTGCGTGGTGCCGTAGAACGTTCCGGCGATCGCATGAAGGGCGGCCAGCGGGCGAACTCCGTCGTCCGACTTCTCCCGTTCGCCGAAACTGTAGAGCACGCGATACGACGACGCTCCGAGCCGCTCGAACGCCGCAGGCGGCCCCTGCGGCTCGAACGACGCGCCGCCGCGTTGCGCGCACGCGGCCACGCCGAGGCACAGCGCCGCGGCGCTAATCGCTATCCGGCACATCGCGCGAGATCGGTTGCCGCAGGAAATAGCTCGGCGGCAGAGGCGCCGCGATCGGGTGAAACTTCGCGGGAGGCTGCGTGAAATCGAAGCAGTCGAAGAGATCGTCGGAGCGCTCGTCCGTGGCGTGCATCGAACCCAAGCCGAAGATCTTCTCGCTAAACTTCAAGATGGAACCGAACTCGTGCTGCTTGTGCGAGACGTAGTGACGCTTCGCGAACGGCGAGACCACGATCAGGGGGACCCTGAAGCTCAACTCGTAGGGATTGTATTGCGGCGGAACGACGTGATCGTACCAGCCGCCCCAATCGTCCCAGGTAATGAAGATTGCCGTCGAGTTCCAAAACGGACTCTTGCCCACCGCGTTCACCACGGCGGCGACCCACGAGGGGCCGGAGCCGTCGGTCACGGCCGAATGGTCCGAGGCGAAAGGCGTAGGAGTCACCCACGTGACGCTCGCGAGCTTTCCGTGCGCGACGTCGGTGAGAACTTGCGCCGGCGGGGCGATCACGTTGGCGTACTGCGCAGGGTCATCTCTAATTCGCTCGATCGCATCCGGTCCGTTCCAAATCCCCGGCCCGAGGTACGCCTGATAGTAGCGCCAGCTCAAATGCTTCGCGGCGATCAGGTCCATCAGCGAGATGCGATCGAAGCAGGGATAGACGTTTTTGCGTTCCTCACCGGCCGGCCCGATGAGCAGCACCAGCGACTCGGGCGGAGAGTCGCATCCTCCCGACGGTTGGGTGAGCGGACTCGAAGGATTCTCCGCGGCCAAATACGGGGAGCCGTTGACGACACTCGACGTTGCGCTGACGATGTACTGATGCGCGGGGAAACTCGGGCCTTGATTCGTCTGGAACATGCGGTCGGCGAACGCGTACTGCTCGGCCAGGTCGAAGTAGGGCCGAACCTCGCGATGCGGCACGTAACCGAACGCGCGCAGGCGGCGCGGCAGACACCAGTTCAATCCGAAGCAGCGCGAGTCAACGCGATCGAATCCGTTCCACTCGCCGCCGGCCTTCTCGATCCGGAACGATACGTGAGAATGTCCGACGTCGTACGGCACCGTCAGGCTCTCCGGCGCAAGCTTGACGCGCTGTCCCTTCGAGTTGACGCCGTAGGAGACGGTGTCGGCGCCCGGCAGGTCGTTGAAGAGATTATCGGGCGTTCGGTTTTCCTGAAAGATTATGACGACGTGTGCTATTTTTGACGCGGCGGGGGGCGAGAGCGCGCGTTGCACGGCCGGAGCGACTGCGACCGAGTTTTGCGCGCATCCCCCGAGCGCGGCCGCCAGAACAACCGCGCGGAGCGTACGTTCGAGCCGGTTAGGTGCCGTAGCGCCGCTGTCGAACGGAAAAATCCCGAAGCGCGGCATCGAGCTCGAGTTCGCCAAAGTCCGGCCAATACGTCTTGGTCGCCCAGAACTCCGCGTACGCCGCTTGAAAGAGCAGGAAGTTCGAGAGCCGCAGCTCGCCGCCGGTGCGAATGATCAGGTCGGGATCCGGGAGACCCGCAGTGTACAGCCGGCTCGCAATCGCGCCGTCGTCAATGGATTCGACGTCGCGCACGCCGGCTTTTACCTCGCGCACGAGCGCGCGAACGGCGTCGCGGATCTCTCGGCGGGCGCCGTAGTCCACCGCCAAGTTCAAAGTTATCGCGCGATTGGCCGTGGTCCGCGCGACCAGCTCGTCGAGCGCATGGCGCGTGGGAGTTGGGAGCCGATCGGTGCGTCCGCATAGTCTCACGCGGACGCCTTCGCCCGCCAAGGCGCGCAACTCGCCGCGCGCCGCCTGCAGGCAGAGCGCCATGATCAACGACACCTCAACGGCGGGGCGGCTCCAATTCTCGTCGGAGAAGGCGAAGGCGGTGACGACGGGGATGCCGGCGGCGCGTGCGGCCCGCAGCGTTCGCCGCAGCGCCGTGATGCCGCGCTGATATCCCTCGGCGATCGGCAGATTGCGCTCGCGCGCCCAGCGGCGATTGCCGTCCATGATGACGGCGACGTGGTGCGGCGTCACGTCGTTGCAAGCTTCGGGCGACGGGCATCGCGCGGAACGCCTTCGTGCACGTCGCGGATGACCGATTCCAGCTCGTCCACGTAGGCCAAGAAGCGCTGCCGGCCGCGTTTGGTAATCTGATAGACGGTCGACGGACGGCCGGTGCCGCGCTGTTTTTCGATTCGCACCACGCCGACCTCGGCGAGCGCGTGCAGATGGCGATTGAGGTTGCCGTCCGTCAAATCGCAGGCGCCTTGCAGTTCCGTGAAGCTCAGACCGTCGGGGTGCGCGATCAAGCACGTGCAAATCGCGAGGCGACCGCGCTCGTGGAAGATACGCTCGAGGCCCGGGTATGCGAACGGCGCCGAGTTCGCGTTCGTCATGCCGACCGATCGCGCCAAATAAAGTAGCCGATCAGCAACTGCCCCAACCCGAAGCCCACGGGCATCACCCACCACGCGAGCGATAGCGTGCTGAGCGGGGTGATCAAGAAGAGCAACGCCAGCCCCGCGAAGCCGACGGTCACCGGCGTCGTGGAGCTGGGAAGCGCGCCGCGCGATGCAAAGAGTCCCATCGCGTAAAACGCAAACCATGCACCCGGTAACGCGCCGAAGACGCCGCGGTCGATCAGTGCCACGCTGAGCGCGCCGCCCAGAACGACGCTCGGCAGAATTGAAACGGCCGCCGTGCGAAAGCGGCTTCGATCGCCGGGCGCGCGATGGTTCAGCAGCCACAGGGCCGCGGCACCGTAGTTCAGCAGCAGCCCTGCGGCCAAGCAGCTGAGCCAGATTGCGAGGTACGCGTGCAACTCCGGCGGCGTCCGCGGCAGCGGCGCCGCACGCAGTTGAGCGAGGGCCGCGATGATCGCCGCGAAGCCTGACGCGGCGGCCGCAGGAGCCGAATAACCCTCGAATCGTTGCAGGTGCGCCAGACGTTCGCGTACTTCCGCGAGATCCGAGAGTGCCTGATGCAGCTCCATCCTTAACTTTGTAGCACAAAGTGATGGCTGGGCGCAAGTGCGCTTGCCACAGGAGGGCGCGGGTCCGGCCGTAAAGTGCCGACTCACCTCACCCATGGGAGTCTGCTCGTTGATTCAGAGACCGATCGTACTATCGCTGTGCGTGGGCATCGCGCTGGGAGGCTGCGCACGAGGGCCGTCCGGCGCTTCGGTATCGCCACTGCTCGCATCTCCGTCGCAAACTTTGCCCGGCACCGGCGAAACAATCGACCGGGCCCTGGCTTTCGCGCGCAAGAAGAAAATTCAGCACGTCGTCGTGATCGTTCAGGAGAACCGATCGGTCGACAACCTTTTCAACGGCTTTCCCGGCGCCAATACCGTGCCGTACGGGAAAAACTCCTTCGGTCAGACGATTCTTCTCCGTCAGGAACGTTTGCAAACGCGCTTCGACCTGTCACACAAGCACGGCGCTTTCTTAGTCGAGTACGCCTTCGGAAAGATGGACGGCTTCAACTTGGAAGGCGTGATCTGCCGGCGCCATTGTCCCGACAAGAGCACGGCGGCATACGCGTTCATCAATCACAAGGAGGTCGCGCCGTATTGGCAGATGGCCCAGCAGTACGTTCTGGCCGACAACACGTTTCAGACCAACGAGGGCCCGAGCTTCCCCGCGCATCAGTACCTCATCAGCGGAACGTCCACCATCGCAGGCAACTCCCAATACCGCGCGTCCGAGAATCCGACCAACAAGCAGCACCAGCCCGACGAGGGCGGCTGCGACTCCGCCACGACGGCCAGGGCCGACATCATTGATGCCGCCGGACACGAGCGGAGGGGTCCATTTCCGTGCTACGATCGCGCGTCCATCATGGACCTCATGGACGCCGCGGGCGCGAGCTGGAAGTACTACGAAGCGTATAACGGCGCCGGACTCTGGAACGCCGTAGACGCGATCAAGCAGATTTGGCAGAAGCCCGAGTTCCGCACGAACGTCATCTCGCCGTCGAAGCAGTTCTTCAAGGATTTGGCCAAAGGAGACTTCGCGAACCTTACCTTCATCACGCCGACTGCCGCCGCATCCGACCACGCCATGAAAAACAACGGCACGGGGCCGGCCTGGGTCGCGTCGCTCGTCAACGCGATCGGCAAGAGCCCGTACTGGAACACGACGGCGATCTTCGTGACCTGGGATGACTGGGGCGGCTGGTACGACCACGTCAAGCCGCCGCAGTACAACTCCTACGAGCTCGGCATGCGGGTGCCGCTGATCGTCATCTCCCCGTATGCGAACACGAGGTACGTGTCGCACAAGCAGCACGAGTTCGGCAGCATCTTGAAGTTCACCGAGGAGATGTTCAACCTCGGCAGCCTCGGAACGACGGACGTGCGCGCCGACGACCTCGCCGATTGCTTCAACTTCGGTCAAGCACCGCGGCATTTCGCGGCGATTCCGACGACGCTCGGCCCGAGTTACTTCTCGAGCCAACGTGATTCGCGAGAAGTCCCGGACGACGATCTTTAGGTTCCCTTAGAGATTCTTATCCTTCGCCAGCAGACGCCCCAGCACCGCGACGAGCTTCGTGCGGTTGATCACTTGAGCCCACACGGGAGTGATCGTGGGAATCTCGCTCTGGCGCTCGCCGGGCGTCGCGCTCTCCAACAGCCCTAAGGGCGTCGCGGGATAGCCCGCGACGGTTCGAAAGATCAGATCGGCCCAAAACGCGTTGGCCCAGCCGAACTCCGGGCGCGTGAACTGCCGCGGATTGTTCGGATTGAACGATTCATGCATGAGTCCATCCAGCGTGCCGCTGCGGTTTAGCATCGCGATCAAATTCGAAACGCTCTGCGGCGTTCGCGCCGTGAGGGCCTCGGCGATAATCCCCAAGGGCCAGACCCACCCGCGAGCCGTGTGCGAGCTCCCCAAGCCCTGGGCATACGTGCCGCGGTAGTAGTACGGATTGCTCGAACTCAACGTGAACCGGCGGGTGTTGAGATAGACCGGATCGTCGCTCGAGCACCAACCCAGATACGGCAACGCCGTTAGGTTTGGGATGTTCGCGTCGTCCATGATCGCCGAGTTGCCGTATCCGTCGGTCTCGTACGCATACATCCACCCGCCGCGCCGCGGGCTGAAGATGCGGCCGTACGCGTCGATGCCCTGTTCGACCTGATCGCCCAGCGCCGTGGCGCGGTCGGCGAGACGGTCGTCCTTGAAGGCATCGCGCGCGAAGGTCGTGACCAAGCGCAAGGCGACGGCGGCCATCGCGTTCTGCGGGATGTTGTAACGGTACGCCACCGGCTCGTCCGACGGACGGAACGCGCCCCAAATCAGGCCCGTCGTGCGGTTGTACTCGTCGTGCGTCGCTACGGCGTGCGGCCAGCGGTATTTGCTGCACGTCGCGTGGTGCTGCTCGCACTGCAGCGTGTCCACGATCTTCCGCAGCGCCGAATGCAGCTGTGGCGTAAAGATGCTGCGATCCCTCGTATTCGCATAGTAGGCGAAGACCAGCAGCACGGGCCAGGCAAGCGAATCGATCTCCCACTTGCGCTCCCAAACGTGATAGTTGGCGCTGAACGCCTCGGCATACGGATCCACCAAGATGTTCTTCGCGTCGCGCTGGATGACGCCGAAAAAGATATTGTGCAGCTTGGGATACGTCGTGACGAAGCGGATGTATGGGATGGTCTGCGCGGCGGAGTCGCGCAGCCACATCGCCGGAATGTCGCCGGTTTGCACGTACGTCGTGCCGTCGCGCTCCGAAAAGAAGTTCGAAACCAGCGAATGAAAGAGCGTCTCCGCGTGAATCGGCCGTGAATGGCCTTTCATCGGGATGCTCAGGGTCTGCGCGCCGGCATAGCGCGGCAGCACGGCGATCGCGGCGATAGCGACGAGCGCAGTCGCCGTGCGCCGCCAACGCACCGTCAGGCGCGGAGGTACGACAATCAGTGCAAGAATGGCGCGGCCGTGTGCAGCGCGCCCTGGCCGTTCTTCCAGAGGGCGTACTGCAGCGGCTGCGCGACGTTCATCGAGGCGGCACCGATCTCACCGCGCGGGTCGATCGCGATCACGCAGTACATGTCGCTGCGGACGTTCGGCGCCGTCTTGGCCATCACGCCCATCACCTCGTCGCACGCTTCCTGCGGATGTAGCCCCTGACCCATCCGCGTCACGATACGCATCGAGGTGCAGTAGTTGCTCATCACGTCGCCGTTACCGGTGGCAGACGCGGCGCCGGCCGCTGCGTCGGCGTAGTACCCGCAACCGACCAACGGCGAATCGGCGACGCGCCCGGGAATCTTCCACGCCAGTCCGCTCGTGGAACAACCCGCAACTACCTGACCGCGCCCGTCAACGCCCACCATTCCGATCGTATCGTGATGCTCGCGATCGATCCAGAAACTCTCGCGGTTCGGCGAGCTCCTCCACTTCAACCACGCCTCGAGGCTCTTCGGCGTCAACAGCTGCATCGGGGTGAAACCCATTGCGATCGCGAACTGCAGCGCGCCGTCGCCGGCCAACGTCGTGTGGCGCGTCTTCTCCATCACGAGACGTGCCACCGAGATCGGATTCTTGATCTTGTGCAGATTACAGACGGAGCCGGCGCGGTGCGTCGCTCCGTCCATGATTCCCGCGTCCAGTTCGACCTCTCCCTGCGCGTTGGGGAGCCCGCCGTATCCGACACTCGTCACGTTCGGGTCGTCCTCGACGACGTTGATACCCTTCTCGATCGCGTCGAGCAGCGAACCGCCGCCGGCGACCACTTCGGCGGCGCGGCGGTTCGCCGCTACGCCCCATTCCCACGTCGAGAGAAAGACGGCGGCGGGCGCCTGCGCCGCAACGGACGAGGGCGCCGATGCCGCCGCCGCGGCGACCGCGCCCGTCGTAATCAAGAAGCTTCTGCGGTCGAGGGCTTCCACTACCTCGTGCAGACCGAATCGGTGACCGATTGCTGACCCGCGGCCGACATCACGTCGTGAACCGTGATTTTATTATCGCCCGTTCTGGCGTACGTCACGGTGTCTTGCGCGCTCATCGGTCCCATGGCGGTCGTTCCGGTATACGTCCGTCCGTCGCTCGACGTCATGAAAGCGTGGCCGGCCAGGTTGTCCGCGCTGGTTTGCCAGTACATGTTCGACCGGGCGTCGTAGCCGTAATAGAAGTCGCCCATAAACATCGGCGTGGCGACGTGACCGTGGACGACGTTGCCCGGAGCCACCTGAAACGTTCCGGAACCTTGATCCGTGTGCGCCGGCATGTTGCCCATCGCCGGAACGTTCGTCGTACAGTTCCACGGATTGCCGAGCAGATAGCTAAACGGCTGCATCTTGCCGGTCAACGCGGCCGGCGTCGTTTCTTGTGCGCGCGCGACGGCCATCGGGGCCGCTACAAAGAGAACCGCCAAACCGGCGATGAGAGCTCGCATCTTCTACCTCCGCTAAAAAGCAACGATTGCGAAGGTTTGCGCCGAGGCTACATCTTTACCTGCAGCGAGAAGTAGAAGTTCAACGCCAGCGGATAGTTGGCCGAGAACGCATCGCCGTACGCGGGCGCAAAGGATTGCGCGAAGTATGGAATCTCCGGCACGCCGTTGGCGCGCTTATCGTTGGGGCTGGTGCCGTTGTAGAAATGGCCCCCATTGTAAAACGTGTTCGAGACGTAGCCGCAGATCACGTCGTTCGGCGGATAGGCTTGGGACCACGGCTCGTTCGATCCGCCGAAACAGCGGTTCAAGAGGTTCGTCACCATCAGCCGGCCCGCGATGCGCGGCGTGAAGTCGTACGAGAGCTGCGCGCCGACGTTCAACTGCCACGGCTGGCGAAACTGACCGAAGGTGTCGAAAGTTCCCGTCTGAGGATTCGGAATGTAGAGGTTACCGGGCGTCGTGCCGTCGGCGGTGAGCGCGAAGCTGCACGACGTGTAATCGGCGCCGAGCGGATTGCCGGGAAGCCGCCGGCTTCGCAGGTTGTTCGAGCACGCGCGCGGGTCGAGCCCTAGGACGTCGGACGGCGCGCCATACGTCGTTCCTTCGAACAGCGAGATCGCCGGCGTAACGGCGAACTTCCGGTAGCGGTAGTTCAGGACAAGCGCGAGCGTGTTCGGCGATATGTACGGCACTTCGAGGCCCGGCGCGTACCAGCCATCGCGTCCCAGCAGCGGCTGCGAAGACAATGTGTAGTACGGGTTGAGGATCGACGTCGGCCCGCACTTCGGATCGGGCGTGCCGTTCGCCTGATTCGTGTAGCAGCGCGCTCCGCCGCCCGCCCTCGTCAGCGCGTTGAACTCTTGAATGTCTTGGATGTACTGGTCGAGCGGCCCGACGGTGCTGTTGGGATAGTTGCCCCACTTCTCCGCCGCATTCGTATACGTGTAGGACAGAATTCCGGAGAAGCCGTTCTTCGTGAAATCGCCCTTGGTCAGCTCGAGCTCGACGCCGTCCACGCGCAGCGTTCCCGCGTTAAACGACGGCGAGACGTTGAGGCTCGGCAGGTTCACCGTCTCGTAGAGCTGATTCGTGCCCCATCGGTAATAGGGGGTCACCTTGATCGCCACGTCGGTTCCGCTGAAGCGGTGCTCGACCGAGAAATCATAGTTGTCGGAAAACTGCGGCAGCGCTTGATGGAGCGGCGAATCGTACCCGAAGGGAATGAATCCGAGCAGGCTGGACGCGAGGTTGGGCTCCGCCGTATTGTACTGAATCTCGTAATTTTGCGGCTGCTGCGCGTAGCGGCCCGCCGAAAAGCGCAGGACCGTATCGGGATTGACGGTGTACGTCGCGGAAAGACGCGGCTCGCCATAGGCGACGGTGTATGACGACGGATAGACGTTGGTCAAGAGAATTCCGGCGGTTCCGTTGGGATGAACGGTCTGTATCGGCTTCCCCGTGGAGCGATCGATCGGGCAGTTGAACGCGACGAGCGGTGTGAAGACATAAATGCTCTGGGGAGGCTGCGGGATGAAGATGGGCTGTCGCGTCACGGGATTGACGCAAAACTCTCGCTGCGCGGCGGCAAACCAGAAATTCTTCGCGGGATCGTTCGTGTTCGCCAGGTCGTACGTGTCGTTCTCGAAGCGCACGCTGCCGTTGACGTTCCAGCGGTCGCTCGGGCGCCATTGGTCGCTCAGCGAGCCGCTCGTGATTCGCGGGGCCACCGTGTTGACGTCGGCGCTATTGCCCAGGTACGTCAAGACCATGGATGCACCCGCGCGACAGGCGGGCGTGTTCGCCGGCAGCTGACCGGCGTGGCATGGATCCTGGCTCGTAAACGAACCGTACGGCGATTCAAAGGTGCCTTGCGCCACCACCGCGTTGCACGGCGCGGGATTCCCTAGAACGAACGATCCCGACCCGGAGCCCGATCCGGTGCTGGTCGAAAAGCACTCCTTGCCGTTGGTGAAGTTGCTGACCTGCTGGTTTCCCGTGTTGTTGTAGTTGTGGTTGAAGTATCGTAACGTGTTGGCGCCGATGTACGAGACCATTCCCGAAAGGAGATGCGCGTTCGAGAGTTGGTCGGCGAACTGCATCTCGAGCCCGCTCGTGTGCGAGTCGATCGAGTACTGGTAGTTGGTGATCCCCAACGTGACGTTGTTGCCGTAGCCGTTCCCCGTCGCGCGGTTGGTATTCGAGTAGAAAATGTAGCCGAAGAGGCGCACGTAAGCCGTGGATCCCAGGTTCTTTTGGTATTGGACCTTGCCGATGCTGGCCGTGTCCCAGCGCCCATCGCGATAGTCGTTGGGGATCAGCGCGAGCGCGTTGTTTGGGCACGAGTTCGGCAGCACTGGATCGTCGGAGCCGAACGTCGTCGCATTGAGGTTTGCGCAGCGGTCAGTCGGCGAGCCGGGATAGTAGTACGCGACCGGCCGCGTGGAGGCCGGCGCCAGCCATTTGGTGTTGCCCGGGAAAGTGTAGGCGTCGGGCCAGTTGTTCTGAAATCCCGCGTTGATGATGCCGAGCGCGAGCGGTCCCGCGTCGTTGACGCTCGAGTAGTCCTGTTGAAAGTTGGCCGACGACATATAGAGGAGCTGAACGTCGTCGCGGCCGACGTCCTGACGATGCGGAAGCCCAATGTGAAAGTTCGCGACAACGTCGCGCTGCGTGATGTTCGAGGGCTGTCCGTAGCTCGACGTGTACGAGCCGAAACACCCGGGATCGCTGGTGAGATAGCCGGGTGGCGGCGTGCTGGACGGCGGCGCGAGAGGGTTATGGTATGTAAAGTTATTCGAGCACGCCGCATAGACGGCCGGGTAGAAGCAGCAGGTTGCGCTCGTTACGTGGGCCGGCCAATAGCCGTAGGGAATCGTATCGGTCAGGCTCGCGCCGTTGAACTGATCGAAGTAGCGAAAATCCTGGTTCGTTCCGCCGATGCCGACGTAGTACGAAAACATGCGGTCGGGCGTCGATCCGCCCGCCTCGATGTTGAGATTGTGGTAGAACACCGGCGTGCCCACCGTGCCGCCGGCGATTGCGTACCCCGGAAACGTACCGGTTTTGATCACTTGGTTGATGAAGCCGCCCAAGCCCGTTGCGTTGGCGTCCGCCTCTCCGCCGCCCGTATAGATCTGCAGTTCCTGCTGTCCCAGCGTCGTCTCCGAGTTGCCCGGATAGTTGTCGAACGAGCGGTTGATCGGAACGCCGTCGTACTCGTAGCCGATCTGATCGTAGTAGCCGCCCCGGATGTAGACGGTCTGGTTGACGCCGACCTGATTCGGCGGGACGTACGCCCCCGGCATCGCCGCGATCGCCGAGTACGCATTGTTCAGACCGCCGCCGCCGCCCAGGGTCGCGGCCGCCGACGTCAGCGCTGGATTTACCGAGTACACGTCGGTGCCCGTTCCCGGACGGACCGGGCTGAGCGAGGATCGCGACGCGACCCGCGCGATCGTCTTGAGGCTCGGCTGGAGGGCGATCGGAATCACTTGGGACTGATCCGCCAACACCGAGATGCCGGCGATCGATAGGGATTCGTAACCCTCGCGCTGCGCGGACACCGTGTACGTGTCGGGCGCTAGAGAAAGAAACGTGAAGCGGCCGGCGCTATCGGTCCTGACGCGCGCCACTTGCGACGGGCTCGCCGCGGTGACGGTGGCACCCGCAATGGGCGACTTCTTAGCGGCGTCGAGAACCGTTCCGGTGAGCGATCCGGTCGTGCCCGCGGGCGCCTTGTAACTGGTAAAAAGCACGCCCAAGAGAACGAGCGCGCACAGGCGATACAACGGCGAAGTTTTCAACGGGTTCTTCCTTACGGAGCTGAAAAGCGGCGCAATGACGGCTTCTTGCGGACCTCCTCGCCGCGGTCCTTCAGGTTATCGGTAAGGCAAGCGCTCCCGATTAGCGCGTATTCGCCGCCGTCGCCTCCCGTGCGAAGAGCTCGATCACCGCATCGTTGAACTGTGGAATGTCGTCCGGCTTGCGGCTCGTCACGAGGAGGTCGTCGGCGACAACAGCCTGATCGAGCCACTCTCCTCCGGCGTTGACGATATCGGTCCGCAATGACGGCCATGACGTGAGCTTGCGTCCGCGCACGTAGTCCGTTTCGATCAGGATCCAGGGCGCGTGGCAGATCGCGGCGATCGGTTTCTTGGCGATTTGGACCGCATGGACGAAAAGCACGGACTTGTTGTCGATTCGCAGACGGTCGGCGTTCTTGGCGCCTCCCGGAAGGAGCAGCGCATCGAAGTTCGACGGCGTCGCATCGGCAACGGAGAAGTCGACTTTGAACGCGTCGGCCTTCTCGTCGTGGTTCCAGCCCTGCACGGTCGGGCCTTGCGGCGAGACGATCGCCGTGGTCGCGCCGGCGTCGCGCAACGCGTCGCGCGGTCCCGTTAATTCGACCTGCTCGAAGCCGTCGGTGACCAAGATCGCGACGCGGACGCCGTGGAGCGGATGCGGATGTGGCATGGTACGCTGATTCCCACGCCGCCGCCGCTCAAACGCCGGCGAGCGAGACTACTGTGCAGTGCGCTGCTTCGAGAGGACCGCGACGAGCTCGGCTCGGCTGCGAACGTTGAAGGTGGCGAACAACTCGGCGACTTGATTTCGAATCGTGTTCGGGCTACGGCCCAGGATGTGCGCGATCTCCGAGTTCCGTCGCCCTGCGCGAACCAGCTCGAGCACCTTGCGCTTGGCCGGCGGAATTTGCTGCAGGGGCACGCTCGGCATGGTCGTCGCGTCTCGAATCTGCCGCGCGATCCAACTGCGCGGCCACGGCTCGATCTTGTGCGTCGCGCGCACGATCCAGCGGCGATCCTGCGTGGCTTCGTACAGCCGCAGCGCGCAGAGCGCCGCCCGCCACGCGTAGTTAAAGTCGTCGAAGATCTCCCATGCCTGGGCAAGAGTGATCTTCCCTTGCTCGACGTCGCCGAGGCGCAGCCACGTGAGGCCTTGCGAGTACGCGGCGAAGCCTCGGACGCGCGGGTCGCTGCCGTACGACAGTTGCGGAATCACCGATTCGCCCAACGAACGGAAGAGGGCCAAGTATTGCTCGGCGACGGCGACGTTCTCATCGGCAAAGAGCTCCGCGAGGACGAGCAGTGCAGAGCGTTCCTCTCCGGCCACGTCGTTCCACGAGAGCACGCGGGCGATCTCGTGCGCGTCGTTGAGCTGCTCGGCCGAAAACGCGGTCTCGCCCGTATTCTTCGCGAGCGCGGCGCGGTCGAGCAGACAGAGGACGTTCCAGTATTCCGACGGCGCGAGCCGCGTTGCGGCTTTGAATCCGGCAAAGGCCGCGAGCTCGTTTCCTTCCAGCTCGTTGATCGTCGCGAGGAAGCGCGTTACCTGAAAACGCTCGAGCTGCAGCCCGGGAGTCCACGGCAAGCTCTCAAAGCTTTCCCGCACTCGTTTCGACATCTCAGGCATCGGCAGCTCTCGGCAAAGGAGCGCCAGCGTAAAGAGCGCGTTCGCGCGAATATATTGGTCGGGCGTGGGCGCTGCGTCGAGCTCGTTCATCGCTCGCTGCAACTCGTCAACCTGATGCAGAACGTCGCCGCGTCGCAGCGCGATCCAGGAGAGCACGATCCGCGCTCGGGCGCGATTGTTGGGGTCGGCCGAGGCGAGCAGCACGCTCGCGGATTCTTGCGCCTCGCGATGCTCGTGTTGCATCCAGGCGATGGCGCTCTTATAGTAGTAGGCTTCTTCGTAGAGCTCGTCGCCCGGCGCGAGATCGGCGAGGCCGCGATCGATCAGCCGGCGGCCCGCCGTGTAATCGCGCGTCGAGCCGAGCGCCGCGCCGAGGATGATGTCTCGAGCGAAGCGCGCCCAGCGTGGTTCGTTTGGAAAGTCGGAGAGCAGACCGATCGCGTCGAGGAATCGCCGCTCTCGCAAGGCCAGGCGCGCCGCTCGAACCCTTCCCTCTGGCGTCTCGTCACCATCAACGACCTGATGACAGAATTGGAAGTCGGCGGACTTGAGCGCCCGATCGAAGTCATTCCAATCCGAATTGTCGCGGTCGTGGCCGCTCGTGGTCGTCAGCATGGGCGGAGGCCGCCTTTCTATAGTACGGAGATACTAGCCTCTGTCCGCGGTTGTTACTTTTTGTGAGGGAGCCCGCCGCCTACGGAGTCTACGGGATCGCCCGTAGCGCGGACAATCGTACGGTGGCGATGGGCACGTGCGTTTGGTCCGGGGTCTGGCCCGGGCAGGCCGCCGCCCACCGAATCGGCGTCTCCTCCCGCCGACATGAGATGAACCCGAGAAGCGGGCGGGAGCAGAGAGCTTCCGCCGGGGGCCGCCGCGCTACAGGCGGAAAGCGCGAAGCTTCCCGCCACGCACGTTAGCAATAACGTCAGACGCATCTTTGTTCTGCCTTTCAGCGCATGAAGCGCCAGGGCGGATCGCGAAAGTGGTACCAAGATACTATTACTAACCCAGTTTTTAGGGTAGGGATATTTGGTAAACCATGCAGTTATTAAGTTTTTACTCCATCGGTCGCCAATCGTTCGTTCCCCCTCGAACGGCCATTCTTCTTAGCACTCTATTCGTCGCCGCCTGCAGCACTGCTGCACCCCTGAGCCCCCAGGCCGGGGTGGGCAGCTCCGGTTCGCACGCGGTCGCCGCGTATCGCCATCACAGCGGCGGATACAAGTTCGTCACCGTGGATAACCCGGACGACCTCAAATACAATCAGCTGACCGGTATCAACAACCTCGCAAAACTCACCGGCTTTGAAGGCAGCGGCTCAAAGGCCGATCCTAGCATCGGCTACGTCGTTCGTCCGCCGTATGGCCCGCAGAACTTCTCCGAAGAGCCCTATCCGACAGCAGTCAACACCGTGATAACGTCGCTCAACAACATGAAGGTTATCGCGGGATACTACTCGGTGCAGCGAGGGCGGATCTTCGGATGCATCTATCAGAACGGCATCTGGAGCAGCTATCAAGATCCGAAGCTGCTACGATCGAAGATCAACATCACCGAGCTGCTCGGCATCAGCGACGCCGACCTCGCCGTCGGATTTTACGAGAACGACTCGAAGAACGATTACCCGTTCGAGCTAAATCCGGCGAGCGGTGAGTTTCATGGAATCTTCCCGCCCGGCGCCACGAGCGCCGTGGCGAGCGGAATCAACGGGAAAGGCGACATCGTCGGATGGGCGAGCGTCGGGGGCGCCACGATTGGATATCTGCTCAAGGGCGGCCTCTACACGTTTCTGAGCTATCCGGGAGCCGTAGAAACGAAGCTAACTGCGGTGAACTGGCAGGATCAGATTTCAGGATCGTACGTGGACCACGCCGGCGTGACGCACGGCTTCGTCTTAACCAATCCGCTCAGCTCGCAGCAGTGGCTGAGCGTCGACAATCCGCTCGCCGCCGGAACGACGTTCATCGCCGGCATTGAGAACCACCATCGCGTCGTTGGGTACTACGTGGACGCCGAGGGCATCACGCACGGCTTCATGGGGACGCCCGGAAAGAAGTAAGCCTCGCGCTACTCCGAGTCCGGAGGATGCGCATCGAACGGTTGGCGCTTGAAGTAGCCGGCGGGGTAGAGACTCTGGATCGGCACGAACGCGCGCGGCGGCTGGCCGAAGTCGAAACAGTCTTGCGCGGGTGAGTTCGCTCGACTGTCGCTGGCGGCGAGGCGCGGCAGCCCGAACGCATCCTCGATAAACCGTAAAATGCTGCCGTGCTCGTACGGAACGTGCGACACGTAGTATTGTTTCGCATACGGAGAGACGACCAGCAACGGGAGGCGAAACCCGAGGCCATCGTAGTCGGCGTACGCCGGCGGCTGCGGGTCGTACCAGCCGCCGTAGTCGTCCCATAAAATGAAGATGGCCGTCGTATCCCAAAATTTCGATTCTCCCACGGCATTGACGAGCGACGCGACCCACGACGGTCCGGCGTTGGAACCGCTGCCGGCGTGATCGGAGTTTTTCCACGTCGGCGTGATCCACGAGACGGCGCGTAGCTTGCCGTCCGCGACGTCATCGAAGAACTTCGTCTGCGGGGTGATGACGTCGCTCTTCCAATCGGGGCCGTTGTAGATGTGCTCGATCGCCTGATAGGCATCCCAGAGGTTACCGTCGGCGTAGATTGACGACGTGTAATAGGCCCAGGGCAGGTGCGCCCCGTCGAGCTCGTCGCCCAGCGTGCTCGGATTCCAGCAGACGACCTCGGAACCGTACGGAATCTGCCGCTGCGGTCCGACGGTCGAGATCGTGTCGCTGGGGCCTCCGGGACATCCCCACAGTCCGGAGAGCGGATAGTTCACCGACGATTCCGCCTGTCCGGCGATCAGGTATTGGTGTGAGACGAAGCTGCTGCCGTCGAAATTCGAGGCATACATCTGATCGGCGACGACATACTGCTTGCCCATATCGAAGTATGGCTTCGTCTCCGAGTGAGGGACGTAACCGTATTGCGGATGCGCGATGGGACACTTCGGCTGCCCCGGATGGCCGCACCCTGCGAACTCCTTGTCGAAGCCGTTCATCCGGCAGTTCGTGCCGGGAATGCTGCCCGTGCCGTTGCAAGCGACAAAGAACGACGCCGAATTGTGATCGATGTCCCAGAACGTCTCGAGGCCGACCGGCTGCAAGGCGATCTTGCGATTACGGCTGTCATAGCCGAACTTCGCCGTCTTGGCGCCGCGGAATCCGTAGAACAGGTTGTTGAAGCTGCGGTTCTCCTGAACGATGATCACGACGTGCTGTATCTTGCGGTGCGCCGCGGTGGACGCAGCATCGGGCACGCGGGGCGGCGCGCCCACGCCGGCGCCGGCGCTGGCGCTGCACCCGGCGGCGAGCGCCAACGCGGCGAGAACGAATGGAGCGCGGCTATTCCCAGTCAGGAATGTGATTGTCCGGCGGCTGATGGAGGAAGTAGTTCCTGTCGTACGGCGCCGTAAACGGCGTGAAGGTGCGAGGCGCCTGTTTGAAGTTGAAGCAGTCCTTCGCGGGCGACGTCGCGCGATTATCGCTTGCGGCTAACCGTGCCAACCCAAAGACGTCTTCGACGAACCTCAAGATGCTGCCGTGCTCGTAATGAACGTGCGACACGTGGTTCTTCTTCGCGTACGGCGAGATGACGAGCATCGGAAGACGGAATCCCAACCCGTCGTAATCGGCGTATGCCGGCGGCTGATTATCGTACCACCCGCCGTAGTCGTCCCACATGATGAAGATCGCCGTGGAGCTCCAAAACTTCGACTGCCCGATCGCGTTCACGACCGACGTGACCCACGACGGCCCCGTATTGGATCCGCTGCCGGCGTGATCGGAGTTGGGCCACGTCGGCGTGATCCAGGTGACGCCGCGCAACTCGCCGTTGCCGATATCGGTGAGAAACTGGCCGGGCGGATTGATCACGTCCTTCGTCCAGTCGGGTCCGGTGTAAATATGCTTGATCGCCTGATAGGCGCTCCAGATTCCGCCGTTCCCGCCTACCTGACCGGCGTAGAAGGCCCACGAGACGCCCGCGTTATCCAGCTCGTCGCCGAGCGTCGTGGGGTCCCAGCAGACGACCTCGTAATTATAGGGGATCTGACGCTGCGGGCCGACCTCCCCGATCATATCGCTGTTGCCTCCCGGACAGCCCCAAGCGTTGTACGGATAGTCTACCGCGGATTCGGCTTGGCCGGAGATGATGTACTGGTGCGAGACGAAGCTGCTCGCGTCGAAGTTCGACGCGTACATCTGGTCGGCGAGAACGTACTGCCGTCCCATCGCGAAGTACGGCTTGGTCTCGCTGTGCGGAACGTAGCTATAGGGCGGATTGTTGTTGGGACACGGAGGGAAGCTACTCTTTCCGCACTGCCAGTACTCGTTGTCGAAGCCGTTCATTTGACAGTTCGTGCCGGGAATGCTGCCCGTTCCGTTGCAGGCAGTGAAGAAATCCGAAGAGTCGTGCGCGATGTCCCATTTCGTCTCAAGGCCGACCGGCTGCAGCGCGATCTTGTTCCCGTGGGTGTCGTAGCCGTACGCGATCGTGGTCGCACCCTTGTAGCCTAGAAATAGGTTGTTGAAGCTCCGGTTCTCCTGGACCACGATGACGACGTGCTGGATCTTGCTCGTGAACCGCCTCCGGCGCATGGACTGCACCGGCGGCGCCGCATGCGTCGCGGTTTGTACGGTGGGCAGTCCCGGGGAGGCGGTCAGCGCGTTGTTCGCGCTGCAGCCGGCTAGCGCCACGGCGGCGACGGCCGCCACAGAGATCTGACGTACGATGTGACGATGCATCAGTTCTGCTCCTTTCTACTCTGCATCCGGTACGTGCAAGTCGGTCGGTTGATGTAGGAAGTAGTCTTTACCATGCGGAGCGGAGATCGGAACGAACTTCCGTGGATTCTGTTTGAAGTCGAAGGCGTCGGCAGCCGGCGAGTTCGCGCGCGCGTCGGCGGCGGCGAGGCGCCCCAAGTCGAAGATGTCTTCGACGAACTTCAAGATGCTGCCGTGCTCGTAGTGCACGTGAGAGATGTAGTTCTTCTTCGCGTAGGGCGACATGATCAGCAGTGGAAGGCGGAATCCGAGCCCATCGTAGTCGGCGTAGGCGGGGGGCTGCGAATCGTACCAGCCGCCGTAATCGTCCCAGAAAGCGAAGATGGCCGATGAGTTCCAGTACTGTGACTCGCCGATCGCGTTGACCACCGACGACACCCACGACGGCCCGGTGTTGTAGCCGCTGCCGGCGTGATCGGAGTTGGGCCACGTCGGCGTGACCCAGCTGACGGTGCG
Source organism: Vulcanimicrobiota bacterium (assembly GCA_019240755.1). Taxonomy (GTDB): domain Bacteria; phylum Vulcanimicrobiota; class Vulcanimicrobiia; order Vulcanimicrobiales; family Vulcanimicrobiaceae; genus Cybelea. The sequence goes on along the minus strand of JAFAXS010000034.1, from coordinate 338 downwards.
GAGCTTTCCGTTGGAGATGTCGGTGAGTATCTGGCTGGGCTGACTGATGACGTCGTTCTTCCAGTCCGCCCCGTAGTAGATGTGTTTGATGGCTTGGTAGGCGCTCCAAATTCCCGGCGAGCTGCCCGAGTAGGACGTCGCGTAGAACGCCCAGGGGATGCTGCGGCCGTCCAACTCGTCTCCCAGCGTGGTCGGATCCCAGCAGACGACTTCGTAGCCCTGCGGAATCTGACGCTGGGGCCCAACGGTCGCGATCTGATCGCCCGAGCCGCCGGGGCAGCCCCACGCGCTGAACGGATAGTTCACCGCCGATTCCGCCTGCGCCGAAATGATGTACT
>JAFAXS010000144.1 GCA_019240755.1 Vulcanimicrobiota bacterium | reverse complement strand
GGGATCCATCAGGTCGCGAAGCGTCGGATAGGGCAACTTAAACTGATCGGAGCAAGGGAACGGTCCTAACCGCCGATACGGTAGCCACACGTCGCGCTTCGTAATGAGCGAGGTTCTCGTGCCCGGCGGCGCATTGCATCCCCAGTGGCACTCTCCGCACGTCGGACTATTCACCAGTGCAAAGCCCTTTTGCACCATGGTGTCGCCCCGAATCAGATCCTGGTGGGCTGTAAAGCTGTCGCTGCCCTGCGTCGTGAACATGTGCTCCGCCAGCGTGTACTGCCGCGCCAGCGCCCAATATTCCGATATCTGCGAGGGGTTGGTGTACTGATACGGATACGCGCATTCCGGGTGGTTGCTATTATTGATGATGCGATCGAATCCGTCCATCTTACCGTGATGAAATGCGGTCTGCCATCCGCTGAACTGATGGAGCAAGTCCGGGGATACAACCAGGTTGCTCTCCGTCAGCGGCAGCGGGCCTCTCTGAATCGGTGGGCTGCAGTTCGGATTGCCGAGGGCCTTACCGACCGTCGTTCCGTCGGCGCCGGGGTACGTGGCGAAGAAATCGTTGAAGGTGCGATTTTCTTGCACTACGATCACGACGTGCTGAATCGGGCTCGGGGAGCTTGCGGAAGAGCGCTTCATGTTACCCGCGTTCATGGTCGGATTGCCGGGCGGGCTGGAGAGCGAGCCCTCGAGCCCGCCGCAACCGGCCGCAACGGCGCACGCCATCGTCAATGCTAACGCGAGAAGTCCCGACCGAAGATCACGCATGCTCCACCTCTGGCAGGCCGCCATTCTTGAGAGCCCCGGAGGGCCCTCCCTTGCGCTTTCGAAGCAACCCGGATGCGCTCACGCCTTCGAATCGTCGCGCTGTCGTCGGCCGTTGCGCTGGTAACCGCGGGCTGTTCGGCAGACGTCGCGGGGAGATACACCGGTCCGTTTGCGCCGGCATCGGGGGCGGCGCACCGGCTCGCTAGCTCGCAGCAAATTCAGCACATCATCTTCATCGTTCAAGAAAACCGAAGCTTCGACGATTTCTTCGCGACGTTTCCGGGCGCCGACGGCGCGACGGAAGGACAGATGAAGACGCCGAGCGGCGACGTCACGGTAAAACTGAAGAAGGGTCCGCTCGTATCCGATAATCTCGGCCACGAACACATGGACTTCGAGCTCGAGTACGATGGCGGCAAGATGGACGGCTTCGGTCTCGTCAAGCGCGTCATCATCAAAGGGCATAAGAAAGTTAAGTCGGGCAAGTATGCGTACCAGTTCGTCGACCCGCAATACATCGCTCCGTACTGGAGCATCGCCAAGCAATGGGTGCTGGGCGACCACCTCTTCATGACGCAAGGCAGCAGCAGCTTCACGGCGCACCAAGACCTGATCGCCGCCGGCACGCCGCTCGGCAAGGGCGACAACGTCATCGATTTCCCCTCGCCGCCGCGCTGGGGTTGCGACGCGCCGCCGGGCACCGTCACGTCCTACATCACGCCGGCCGGCAAGGAGCATCATAATCGGGGGCCGTTCCCGTGCTTCAAGTACGCGACGCTGCGCGATCTCATGGACGCAAAGGGCGTGTCGTGGCTCTACTTCACGAACACGTCGAAAGCGGCGGTTTGGGACGCGTTCGATGCCATCAAGGCCGTGCGCGAGGGCTCGGAGTGGAACACGAACATCGTCGTCCCCGAAACGAAGATCTTCTCGTATATCACCGGCGGCCAACTCCCCAACGTGTCATGGATCATCCCCGACGCGCTGACGTCGGATCATCCGGGAGTCCAGGATAAGGGGCCGTCGTGGGTCGCGAGCGTCGTCAACGCGATCGGCGCCAGCCCCTATTGGCGAACGAGCGCCATCGTCGTGGTGTGGGACGACTGGGGCGGCCAGTACGACAACGTTGCGCCTCCGCAGCTCGACGGCCAGGGGCTGGGGTTTCGGGTGCCGATGTTGTTGATCTCGCCGTATGCGCGGATGACGTCGCCCAGTCAACCCGGCTACATCTCCCACACGCAGTACGAGTTCGGCAGCCTCGTGCGCTTCGTCGAAGATAATTGGAACCTGGGACGGCTCGGCAACACCGACAACCGCGCCGCGAGCATCCTCGACTCGTTCGATTTCACACAACAGCCGCGCAAATTCATCCCGGTCGCAGCGCCATTCTCGAAGGAATACTTCGAGCGGCAGCAGCCCTCGGGCTTGCCGCTCGACGACGGGTAACCTGCAAGTCCGGCGCGCCTGCCCGGCGGGAAACCTTCCGTCGCTCTAAAATCTAGGGCGTTCCCAGACTCGCTCTTTATGTGGAGGTTGCGTGTATCGCGCTGACGTTAGATTTCTATGGGCACTCGCGGGTGCGGCCGTCGCCGCTACGACGACGGCCTGCTCGAGCGGCGGATCGACGCTGCCCGGCATCTCACAGCCGTCGCTGCGGACGCTGGAAAAGAGCCGCGCCGGACAATTCGCTCGCATCGTCCATCAGCCGCCGGTCGGCATGGCGCTGGAGTGGCTGATGACCGACGGCTCCATTCTGGCCCAGAGCGCATCGAGCTGGAATAACTGGTACCGCTACGTTCCCGACGCGAAGGGCAACTACAGCGACGGCACCTGGACGCAAGTGGCGTCGCTGCAGTCGGGCTATGGGCCGCTCTACATGGCTGCGGACGTTCTGGCCGACGGCCGGTTTGCGATCTCGGGAGGCGAGTACAACTCGCCCGGAAACGGTTACCAACTGCAGCTCACCAATCAAGGTGCGATCTACGATCTCGTCAAGAACGCGTGGACGCCGCTAGGCCATCCCACGCGCTGGAAGTACATCGGCGACTCTCCGTCGAGCGTGTTGCCCAACGGCTACATGCTCGTCGGCGACAAGTTGCACAACTGGGACGCCTACCTCAATCCGGCGACGCTCGCGTGGAAGCGGGTCGGCGACGCCGGTAAGTCCGACTTCAACGCCGAGGAAGGGTGGACGCTCCTTCCCAACGGCACCATCCTGACGGCAGACGTGAAGAACGCACCGAACTCTGAGATCTACACCCCGGCGACTGGACAGTGGAAGACCGCAGGCTCGACGATCGTCGATCTACACTCTCCGTCGCCCTACGGCTGCCTGATGTACGGGCCGAATCTCTGTTACTATCCCCCCGGTGAGATTGGACCCGCGATACTGCGTCCGGACGGCACCGTGTTCTACACGGGGTCCTATTCGAAGAGCGGACCGGGACATACCGCGATCTATAACACCGCGTCCGGCAACTGGACCGTGGGTCCCGACTTCCCCAACGGCGACAACGCCGGCGACAGTTACGCCGTGCTCGAACCGAGCGGCAACGTGTTGGCGTTCGGCGTCAGCGGTACGGTCTACGAGTGGAACGGCTCGACGCTCAAGCAGGTCAACGGTATCTCGTATACGGGTCCGCCGCTCGTCCTGCCCACGGGACAGATCATGGTCTTAGGCTACTCGAGCATCGCCCTCTATACGCCCTCGGGTAAGCCGCAATCGAGCTGGCTGCCGACGATCAAGCGAGTCTCGAAAACGTTGACGCGCGGCCAGACCTACAAGATCACGGGAACGCAGTTCAACGGCTTCGGGCAAGCGACGTCATACGGCGACGAAAACCAAAATGCGACGAACTATCCGCTGGTGCGCATCACCAACAATTCGACCGGGAACGTCTTTTATGCGCGCACGCACGACCATAGCACGATGGGCGTCGCGACGGGCCCGCTGCGGGTTTCGACGCACTTCGACGTTCCGGCGAAGATGGACACCGGGGCCAGCACGCTCGTCGTCGTTGCCAACGGCATTGCGTCGAAACCGGTCACCGTCACGATAAAGTAAGGGCGGGGGAACCTCTTGCGAGGTTCCCTAGTTCTTGATCGCGCTGATCTTTTCGTTGGCGTTGGTCAGCAGATAGATCTGGTCGGCGTGGCGGGCGCCCAGCGCCTTTTGGTCGTAGATGACGCCGACGTACTGGCCGCTGTGGATCGCGCTCATCTGCATCGTCTTGCCTTCGCGGTAGACGGCGTTGAACTTCGGGAGGATGAGGAAGCTGAGCGTCTCTTTGGTCTTAGGATTCTGGACCTTGAGGTTGTTGGCCGAGACGTGGACGACGATACCGTAGAAGGTCGAGTTGGTCATAGCCTGCACGGTCTGCGGCAGCGTCGCGGCCATAGCGAGCGTCAGCGCGCATGCGGCGCCACGGATAAATGATAACTGCATCATATCCTGTATGTACCCCGCAGGCGGGCGGTCTATACTCCCGGGGCGAAGCGCGCGCTGACATGGAGGAGGCGACGCTCTTCGCAGACGGAGGCTCCCGCGGAAACCCCGGCCCCGCCGCGAGCGCCGCGATTCTGTTCGGGCCCGGAGGCGAGACGATCGAAGAGATCGGGTCTTTTTTAGGCGTCACCACCAACAACGTCGCGGAGTGGACGGCGCTCGTCCTGGGGCTCGAGGCCGCCATGCGCCGCGGAATCCGTCGCCTCAAGGTGCGTCTCGACTCCGAGCTCGTCGTGCGCCAGTTGCGCGGCGAGTACCGGGTGAAGCACGCCGGCCTTCAACCGCTGTACCGCCGCGGTGTCGCGTTGCTCCGGCACTTCGATCACGTAGACGTCCGGCACGTCGCCAGAAAAGAGAACGCCGCCGCCGACCGCCTGGTAAACCACGTGCTCGACCAGGAAGCGCCCGCACCCGCCAAGTAGCCGCCGTCATGCGCCGTTTCCCGATCGAGATACTGATCGGCGTCATCTGCGTCGTGATGCTGATCTGGGGCTGGCGCATTTACGGCGCCGGCGAGATGGGACGCTTCGCGCCCGCGATCCGCGCGCAGAAGGCGCCGAGCCGTCTCTATGCGACCATGACCGTGCGCTACGCGAAGCCGCCGATTCTCGAAGAGAACTACCGCATGGCGGATGTCGAGGGAATCTCCCGGTTCGAATATTCCGTTCGAGGGTTCAACGGCCACCAGATAACGATTACGGCGCCGGCGGCGCGCGTCTACGACGTCAGCTTCTTTTTCGGACGGCTGACTCAGGACGGCATTTGGCAGCTCGTGAATAAGCCGGCTCGCCCCGGGGCGACCGCCGTTTACACCGTCTACGTCAAGCAGCTCGCCGACTACAAACAGGGAGATCGGACCGTCACGTTCACCGATCCTCACTATTGGGCGACGCAGGCCGGCCGCGAGTTTCACATTGACTTGCGCAACGGCATTCCCAGGAACTTAGTCTACATTCAAAACTCGCAGCTGTCCGAGGCGCGTTACGAGCAGATCGTCAAAGACTTTCGCGACTTCGGGCCGCCGGAATTCCGGCACAACATCAGCGTGGCCGTGGACCGCCTCAAGGCGTCGCACGGCTAGGTTTCCTAGATTGCACGCGCGTCTCGCCGTCCGAACCGCGGTCTGCCTCGCGCTGCTCCTCGCCCTGGCGGTGATCGGGTACGAGGTCACTGAAAGTCCCGGAAACCAGATCTTCGGTAAAACGGTCGTGCGCGGCCCGACGAATCAGCGCGTCGTCGCGCTCACCTACGACGACGGCCCAAACCCGCCGTATACGAATCGTATACTCTCGGTGTTGCGCGCCGAGCGCGTGCGCGCGACGTTCTTCGTCGTCGGGCGCGCCGTCGTCGCGTATCCGGGCGTGGTTCGTCAAGAAGTTGAAGAGGGCAACGCGATCGGCAACCATACCTGGAGCCACGGGCATCTCGTGCTCTACGACGAACGCGGCGTTCGCCAGACTCTGGAACGCACCGATCGAGCCATCTATGCGGCGGCAGGCATTCACACGCGCATCATGCGGCCGCCCTTCGGCGCCCGTGACTGGCTGGTCTTGCGGGAGGCGCGCAAGTTGCGCTACGTTCCGGTGATGTGGTCGGTCCCCTTGCCTCGCGACTGGGATTACCCCACGGCCCACGTGATCGCGGCGCGCGTGCTGCGATACGTCGGCGACGGATCGATCATCGTGCTGCACGACGGCAATCGCGGAATTGTCTGCGAAGGCCGTCGCGTTTCGCCGCGGCTCTGCGATAGGAACGCCGACGTCGAGGCCACCCGCTTAATCATCCGGACCCTGAAGCAGAAGGGGTACCGCTTCGTCACAATTCCCGAGCTGTTGCGTCTGCAAGGACGTGCTACGCGTACAGCCTACCACGCAAGCGGATGAAGCCGTCGGGATGCCGGTTCGCGGGGTCGTGATGCGTCCAGTGCACGACGGGAAATCGTCCCGGATCGTGCACCATCTGCCCGCGTATCTCGATGCAGTCGCCGCGCTGGACGGGGCAGCGCGGCGCGATGCTGACGTTGTCGACGACTTCGAGCTCGCCCGCGCTGCTCTGCACATCGAAGGCCTCATGCACGCTGTGCGTGCGCGATCCGTAGAAAAATCGAGGCGCCGAGAGCACGCGGGCGGTGAAGTCCACCCAGGCGGGCGCCGTCCCGGCGTAGGCGGCTGCGAGATTCATGGGTGTTGCGATCACGCCGTGCGGGTACAGCGGCAAGAGCACCGGCGCTATCAATGAGGACTCTTCGGACACAGCGACTGCGACTCGTCCCCGTCACGTCGGCTACCGCGCCGATCCTCTGGCAGGTGCTTCAGTCGCCGGATCTGCGCGACTACCAAGATCTGCCGGCCGTCAATCGGACGCAGTTCATGCGAGCGATCGCCGCGCGCCCGGCGCGCCTACAACCGGGGAGCGGAGGGCGCTACGAATGGTTGATCCACTTCTCGCGCGGCGCAGAGGCGCTCGGCTGGGTCTCGCTGCGGGTTCCGGAAACGAATACGTCGTCGGCGGAGATCGGATACAGCGTGGTGCGCGAGTATCGCGGCCGTGGGATTGCAAGCGAAGCCGTCGCCGCGATCGTGGACGAAGGCTTTCGCTGCTGCGAGTTCCGCCGCATTCGGGCCTACTGTCTACCGGAGAACCACGCGTCGCGCGGCGTGCTCGTCCATGCCGGCTTTACCGACGAGGGGGTTCTGCCGCGCGGGGCGAGCGTGGGGGGCAAGCCCGTTGACGTGATCGTTCACACCCTAGAGCGGCAGCAGTGGCTCGACGGCGTCACTCGCAGCCGTCAGGCCACTCGATCGTGATGCCGGCGTCGTGAAACCCCGCATAGCGCCGCGGCGCCTCGTCGCGTAGGTACGCAAGCAACGGTTCTCGCACGACCGCCACGACGATCCGGTGCGCGATCTGCTCGAACGGCACCCACTCGACGGCCGCGACGTGGTCTCTTTCCGTTCTGCCGTCCACACCGCAGCCACGAATGTTGACGACAAACGTAGCGTTCAAGAAATGCTCGTCCCCGGCGTAACTTTCGCTGACGTACGCGAGCCCGAGGACCTCGGCGCGTAAACCCGTCTCTTCCAAGAGTTCGCGGGCGACGGTCTCCTCCAGCAGCTCACCCGGTTGCTGTCGGCCTCCCGGCAAGTTCCACAGGGGCTGCGGATGGTTGGCGTACCGCGATGCAACGAGCAACACGGAGCCGTCGCGAACTGCCAAGCCCGTCGCCAGATGAATCATTCCGTTCCCGCAATGATGTCGAGCGTTCGCTTCGCGGTCTCTTCCCACGAAAACATCGTCGCTCGCCGGAAGCCTTCGGCCCGCAACTCTGCGGCGTAGCCGGCATCGGAGAGCACGCGTAGGATCGCCTCGGCTAAGGCAGCGTCGGCGCCCGGGGGCACGTAAGATGCTGCGGTGCCGGCGACCTCGGGCAGCGCTGCCGCGTCCGACGCTACGACGGGCGCGCCGTAACTCATGGCCTCCAGCACCGGTAGCCCGAATCCTTCGTAGCGTGAGGGAAACGCCAGCGCGGCGCACGAGCGATAGAGCGCGGCAAGAGTATCGTCATCCACGTGACCTAAGGCGACGGCGCGAACGCCGTCGGGAATGTCCCAGTTCGCGATGCTCGACGTCACCACCAACGAGACGTCACGGCGCGCCCTCGACACCCGTGCCATCGCCCGCAGCAGCGTGTCGAAACCCTTACGTCGCTCGGCGTCGCCGACGTACAGCACGTAGGGTTGCAGCGGTCCGACGTCGAGCGGGACCGGGACGGGCGGTCGCGGCGCGCTGACGCCGGATGGAATCACGGCGAATCTCGATTCCGGGATGCGAAGCTCGCGCGACAGCTCGCGGCGCGAGAATTGGGAGACGGTGATGAGGGCGGCGCAACGACGCGCCGCCGCCCGGAAAATCTCTTGGGTCGCCGGCGCGTAGTTCGTCAGAACGAAGTTCGAGGCGTCGTGCAGCGTGGCCGTTGCCGGCAAGGCGAAGTCCGTCCAGCTGCACCCATTGAACGGAAACCAGAGTGCATCGAGCCGGGCGCGGCGGTGATACCGTCGCGAGACGATTCGATACCGGCGCCACTCGACTTCGCGTAAGTAGCGCCCCCGCACGGTCACGGTATGCCACTCCGGAACGATTAGCGCCACCTCGACGCGATTGCGTTCCCGTTCCCACCAGACGCGCAGGATCTCGCGGAGGTAGCGCCCGATGCCCCGTCGGTCGCCCGGCAAGTTCCAGGCGTCAACCCCGATTCGAATCACGCGAGGCTTCGGAAGACGTCAAGGTGCCGCTGCGCGCTCTCGTCCCAGTTGAACTCACGTGCCCGCTGCAGCCCTCCGTCGCGCAAGCGCTCGCGCAATGCCGTACTTTCCGAGATCATCGCCAGCGCTTTGGCCCATGCGCCGGCGTCGTCGGGTGCCGCGTACAACGCGGCACCACCCCCGACTTCCGGCAGCGAGCCCGCGGCCGCTGCGATGACCGGCGTGCCGCACGCCATGGCCTCGAGCATGGGCATGCCGAACGTTTCATGGTAGGAGGGAATGACCAGCGCGAGCGCGCCGCGGTAACAATCGCGCAACCGTTCCGGGATCCCCGCGACCAGATCGTCGCCCAAGTCGCCCAGGGCGACGATACCGGCTCGTTCCGGCGCCCGCGGTCCGGCGACGCCCAGTGCGGGACCATCCCCGCCTGGCCACGCGCGACGGAACGCGTCGTAGAGCAGGTCGAAGTTCTTGCGAGGCTCTCGTATCGGATCGCCCACGAACAGAAAATAATCGTGGTCCCGCAACGGGTCGGGGAGCGTCATGGGCGCGCCGGGCGAGAACGACGCCTCGACGCCGTGCGGAATCACCGCCACACGTTCCGGTGGGATGCCGAGCAGTTCGCGCAGCTCGCGCGCCGCAAACTGTGAAACCGTTATCACGCGTGCCGCGGTGCGCGCCGACCGCAGAAAGGGCCCCTGCGCGTGCCGGCGTCGCTTCGCCTCCGCCGCGGGATAGCGGAAGGGCACCGCGTCGTGAATCGTGACGACGTTCGGCAAGGAAGAAGCGAAGAAGGTGCCGTTGGCCGGATGCCAGACGCAATCGCTTGCGGCGCCCGCGCGCGATGCTACGCGGAACCGCTCGCTTCCCAGTGCGCGTTCGTAGCTTGCGCGCCGACGGGCCGGCAACAATCCCCGCACGAGCATCGTCAGCTCGACATCCTCTCTTTCAATTAGACGGCGAAGTATCGCGCGTACGTACCGTCCAATCCCGCGGGTATCCTCGACGGCAACTCGCGCGTCCACCGCAAGGCGGAGCGGGCGCATCGCACGCACTTCGCGTAGGTAAGGGAAAGTCCGCCGTCTTATGTACGAGTCGCAATGAGCCGCGGGCTGCGCGTTGGTTCTGATCCATTGGCGATCGAGCATCGGTTAGGAGTCGCCGCTCACCTGATCTTGGGTTCGCGCGAGGAACCGTTCTTGGCCGCCATGCTCGACTCCATCGCTAGCGCCGCGACGCTGCTGATCGTCAACGACAACTCAGCCGGGCATTCACCGCACGAAACGATTCTGCGTCGAAGTCGCTTCGGAGAGGACGGTGCTTTAATCGTCGATCGCTCGCCATTCACGGAGTTTGCCGCGGCGCGCAACCGCTGCTTGGACTTGCACAGGGAGAGCGGCGCACCGCCCTGGATCATGTTCATTGACGCCGACGAGGTCCATGCGCCGCGCATCGCCGCGATCGCCCGGCGCCTGTCGGAAGTCCCTGGCATCTACGACTTCGTGGACGGCTACACGTGGCACTTCTTCGGCTCGTTCGACTACTACACGTCGATCGAGCGGCGAATGATGTTCTTCCGCTATAGAGAGGACGTACGCTGGGAAGGGGCGGTGCACGAGCGATTGCAAGGCCTCGGTGGTAAACGGCTGGCGCTGCCGTACGTCTACGCTCACTACGGCCATACGCTGACCCCGCGCCGCCATGCCGAAAAGGGTCGGCACTATTCCTCGTTGGGCGCGCCGGGTAACGTGCTGCGCGAAGAGGAACTCGACGACTTCGACGTCTCGCGCTACTTCGCGCCGGTGTATCCGCGGATGCTGCGCTTTACCGCCGCGCATCCGCAGGTCGCCTCGTCAACCATCGCGATGCTGCGACCCCACCTCGCGCACCACCATCGCCTCACGGACGCGATCGTGAAGGGTCACCCGCTCTGGCTGAAAGTTCGTAACGCCGTGCGAAAGGCAAACTTTGAATTGCGCTGGCGCTTTCGGAGAATCAATCCGCTCGCTCGCCGAATCGCGGCGCTATGAGGAACTACTCGGGAGCCGCTGCCGTCCCATGAGCCAGGCGCTGTCGCTTGATCAGAAATATCAGCGGCGTGGCGAGGACAAAGATGATGGCCGTTAGCCGGAAGAGGTAATTATACGAGATCATCGTGGATTGCTGCGCCACCAACTGCGTGAGCACGGCCACGGGATAGCCGTGCGTCTGCGTCACGCCGGATGCCAGCACGTTCCACGCCACGGCGCTCTTGTGCACGAGCAGCGTCGTGAGGATCGCGATGCCGAGGCTGCCGCCGAGTTGGCGCAGCAACGTGAAGATGCCCGTCGCGTTTGCCATTGCCGGAATGGGAACGTCGCTCAGTGAGATCGTCGTAAGCGGCACGAACATGAAGCCGAGCGCAAAGCCCTGCACGACCCGCGGCCAAAACACGTCCCAGTAGCCCGCTTGCGTACTCAAGCTGCCGAGCCACCACGCCGACCACGCAAACACGAGCGTTCCGAACGCGATCGACCATCGGCCGTCGATCCGATTGAGCATCCTGCCCACGATCAGCATCGAGACCGCCGTGGCGAGGGCGCCCGGCATCAATGCCATGCCGGTGTCGAAGGCCGTCATCCCGAGCGTGGACTCGAAGAACAGCGGCAAGATGAGCGCCGTTCCAAAGAGACCAAAACCCATGACGACCCCCAAGAACGAGCCGATCGAAAACGAGCGGAAGCGAAAGACGTTCAAATCAACTATGGGGTGCCGCTCCCGCAGTGTCTTCAGCACGAATACGATCAATGCCACCGCGGAAATGGTCGTGAAGAGCACGATTGTCTGCGACGCAAACCAATCATCGCGTTCCCCCTGTTCGAGCACGAACTGCAGCGACGCCAGCCCCGCGGTGAGCAGCCCCAAGGCGACCCAATCCACCCCGCCCTTGGGCTTCTCGATATACTTGGGGTTCGGAATAAACGACAGCGTCATCAAGAACGCGATGATGCCGATCGGTACGTTGATGTAGAAGATCAGCGGCCAGCTGGCGTTGTCGATGATCCACCCGCCTAACGTGGGGCCGATCGCCGGCCCGACCATCGCGCCCATGCCGAAGATCGCCATCGCGGCCCCGCGTTTCTGGGGCGGGAACGTCTCGAAGAGAATCGCCTGCGCGGTCGGCTGCAGCGCTCCGCCGCCGATCCCCTGGATTATTCGGTAGAAGACCAGCACCCAAATGGAGCGCGCCGTGCCGCAGAGGAACGACGCGACCGTGAACAACGCCAGGGACATTGCATAGAATCGCTTGCGTCCGAGCAGTGCGGTCAGCCACCCGTTGAGCGGCATGACCACGACGTTCGCAAGAATGTAGCCCGTGGCGACCCACGCCACTTGATCGACCGTGGCGCCGAGGTTTCCGCCGATCGTGTCGAGGCCGACGTTGACGATCGTCGTGTCGATGATCGCCATGATGAGGCCCAGCATCACGGTCACGGTGATCAGTGCGACCGGCGCAGACTCTCGATGACGAAATGGATTGCGCATAGTTAGGCTAGAACAGGGCGACGAATTTGGTGCCAGTCTCGTTCGCCACGCCTCATAACAAGAGGGCCGCTCTCATTGTTGCGGCCGCGTTTGCGATTTTTGCCCTCGTCAGCGCGCTTGCATTCCGCAGCGATATTTATCGCAGCGCGCTCGACCCGGCCTCGAGCACCGGTAGCTTTGAAGCCGCGATCCGGGCGTTTCGGGGCTTTCCGGCCGATGCCGGCCGCGACGTGCTCGTGTTGGGCGACTCGCGCATCTACTCGGCGCTCGAGCCCGCTGCGGCGCAAAGGGCGAGCGGCGGCTTTCGCTTTCTCAATGGAGGCGTTCCGGGAACGACGCCGCGCTGCTGGCCCTTCTTCGTGCGGGCAATCGATCCGAACGCCGATCGTTTTCGCGCCATCGTCATTCCCGTCGATACGTATCATGACGACGACAGCGCGATTGGAAGTCTCGACGGCGACGACCGCCCGATGGATTTGCGCTACGTCGTGTTTCAAACGCGTCTAGCGGATCTTCCGAAATTGGCCGGCTCGTTTTCGGATCCCCGCGAGCGCGTCGAGCACGGCATCGACCTCTTTATTCGCGGGCCCGAGCTTCGCGACGACGTTCAGGCGCTCGCCGCGGACCCGGGGGCTCGCGTTCGCGCGATTTCGCAGGCGCGCAACCAGTCGACCTATGCGCCGCTCGCCGCACACCCGCGCACCGAAACGCTGGCCGGATTGCAGGCCGACTTCTCCCGCGGAACGCTAATTTATCCGAATCAGTTGCCCGCCGATCAGCGGGCCGCGATCGCCAATCAAGTATTGGTGATTCCCAAGGCGAGCGCATCGTACGCGCGTTACCGCAGTGAATGGCTGCTGCCGATAGCGCACCGCTATGAAGCGGCGGGCGTCCCCGTGATCTTCGTCCGGATTCCCACGCGACCGCTGCATCGCTTCGGGAGTGACGTCCCGAGCGGATCGTTGGTCGAAATCGCCCGCGCGACCGGCGCGCGATTAGTGCCGGCGCACCGCTACCTGGAGCTGGAGCGTCCTGAGCTCTTCGCCGACGAAGATCATCTCAACCGGCAAGGCAGCGCACGTTTCAGCGCTCTGCTCGGCGCCGATGTCGGCGCTATTCTGCGCGACTCGCCGCCGAAGCTACGGCAACCGCCCGCGACGGCGGCTCCTTCGCGGTCGCCGCATCACTCGCTATCGTGGTTTGCGGCCGCGGCGGGCATCGGAATACCGCTGCAGTTTCAATCCTATGAGTTTTGGCTCTTTTTCGCGATAGTCGCGGGGCTGTTCTACCTGCTGCCGCAGGGGCCGGCTCGCTGGGTGTTGCTGCTTGCGAGTTATTACTTCTACGCGCGCTGGAACGCGTGGTACGTCGTTTTTCTATGGATCTTAACCGTCAGCGACTTCCTGATCGCGATTGCAGTCGAACGCGCCCGCGAGCGGAGCCGCGGACATCAGCGCGTGCTGTTGGCGCTCGGCATCGCGGCGAACCTGGCCTTTCTCGGAACGTTCAAGTACGCGAACTTCGCAAGCTCTACCGTCGCGGCGCTGATCGGTATGCATCAGAACCCCTGGCTCGTCAACCTATTCGTTCCGATCGGCATCAGCTTCCACACGTTCCAGAGCATTTCGTATTTGGTAGACGTCCATCGGGGCCGGTTGCGCGCGGAGCGGCGCCTCTTCAACTACGCTTTGTATCTCGCGTTCTTCCCGCAGCTGCTCGCCGGGCCGATCGTGCGTGCGTGGCTGTTCTTGGGCGAGCTCATCGCATGGAGGACGCCTTCGGTAGACGACGTTACGTACGGGTTAGCGCGCGCAGGATTCGGCCTGATCAAGAAGATGGCGGTGGCCGACCAGTTCGCCTCCGTCGCGAACGAGTACTTCGGTGCGATGGCCGCACATCCGGGTGCGCCGGCGGCGTGGAGCGCGATGTTTGCGTTCAGCCTGCAGATCTATTTCGACTTCTCCGGCTACAGCGACATCGCGATCGGCTGCGCCCGCGTGCTAGGCTTCGTTTTCCCGGAGAACTTTAATGCGCCATACCTGGCGACAAGCATCACCGACTTTTGGCACCGCTGGCACATCACGCTCTCCACCTGGCTGCGCGACTACCTCTACATTCCGCTCGGCGGAAATCGCCACGGGCTCCCGGCGACGCTGCGAAATCTTCTGTTGACGATGTTGCTGGGTGGGCTCTGGCACGGCGCGGCTTGGACGTTCGTCGCATGGGGCGGCTTCCACGGCGCATTCTTGTGCATCGAGCGACTCGTGGGGGTCGGACGTCGCGCGGCGCCGCGCGGGGCCGCCGCGTTCGCTCGCATTCTGTGCACGTTTACGTTCGTGACCCTGGCGTGGGTGCTCTTCCGCGCGCAAACCTTCGAAACGGCGATAGCGGTGTATCGTCAGCTATTCGCCGGAGGCGGAGGGTCGGCGCTCTTCACTGCGTGGCAAGGCGTCCTCGCCGTGGGGGTGGTTGCATACGGAGTCGTACGTTTTGTGGTCGAGCAGCGCGGATCGGCTATGCGGTGGTTCACGCTGCGTCCACTCGCGCAGGCCGCGACGCTCGCGGCGGTGCTGTTGGCGCTGGAGCTCTTCACGTGGTCGGGGCCGTCCCCTACCTTCATTTACTTCAAGTTCTAGTCAGGAATGGAACGTGACAAAGAAGTTTCCTCTAGGGAACTCCGCAGCGTGCGGTCGAACCCCTGTGCGTCGCATGCATCTCGATACCGTGGAGACGTACCTCCGAGGCGTTGCCTTTTCGTCCACGTCCATCGCCGGGCGGATCATCGAAGAGCGCCGGAGGTTGCCGCGCAGAGATCACGGGCTGCGCCCGTGGTTGGTAGTATGGGCGTGTTCTGCAAATGCCGGTGACGAACGAGATGCGCTGCCGGTCGCAGCCGCCTTCGATCTATTCGACCGCTTCATGGCATTGCATCGCGAGCTGGCCGCCGACGCGCTTGCGTCCTCCTGGGGACTGGGACAGAATCTGAACGCAGGCGACGCTCTTTGTGCAGTCGCCTTTCGCACGCTGGCGAGCGACGTTCGAAACGCGCAGCGCCGGCTCGCAGCCGCAAGGACCGTCGGTACCGCGATTTTGGAAGCGATCGAACGAAGCGATGATACCGGTGAGAACGAGGCCCTAACCGGAGCGGCAATGGAGGCGGGCGCAATAGTCGGGGGCGCCGCGCGGCCGGTCGCGCGACGGTTCGCGCGCGCAGGCCGCGTTCTCGGCTGCGCGCTGGCCAACGCCGACCCGGCGCGGTCGCAGACGCTGTTGTCCGAAGCGCGGGCGCACGTCCGCGCTATCAGCACTCCGGAGGCGGCGCAGGCGTTTGAAGAGGTGGCGTTCCGCGTTGCCCAGCGAGCCGCCTGACTTGCGCACCGCCTCGCGCAAGGCGGACCACCTTCGCATCAACATCGAACGCGACGTTCTCGGCAAAGGCATCGAAAACGGCTTCGCGGGGTGGAGATTTGCGCACCGCGCATTACCGCAGATCGATCTGGCCGACGTCGATCCTTCGACGGAGATCTTCGGGCGCCGCCTGCGCGCTCCCATCCTGATTTCATGCATGACCGGAGGCACGGTCGAGGCGCGGCAAGTCAACGAGCGTCTCGCGCGCGTCTCGGAACGCCACGGCTTCGCGATGGGTCTCGGTTCGGCGCGGGCTCTGATCGAAGCGCCGGAGCTATTGGAAACCTTCGACGTGCGATCGGATGCGCCCAACGTATTGCTCTTTGCCAACATGGGAGCGGTGCAGTTAAATAAGGGCTACGGCATCGAGGAGTGCCGGCGGCTCGTCGACGCATTGGGCGCCGACGCGCTCGTACTGCATCTCAATCCGCTCCAAGAGGCGCTACAGCCCGAAGGTGACACGTGCTTTCGCGGGCTGCTCGGGAAAATCGCGGAGATCGCTGGGGCGGCGGCCTTTCCCGTGATTGTCAAGGAGGTTGGCTGGGGGATCGCTGCACCGGAGGTGCGCGCGCTGTTCGATGCCGGCGCTGCCGCCGTTGACGTCGCCGGCGCAGGTGGCACGTCTTGGAGCGAAGTCGAGCGACATCGCATCGCGGAGCCGTGGAAGGCGAGGGTCGCGGCGAGTTTCTCCGACTGGGGAACTCCGACGGCACAGTGCCTGATCGAAGCGCGCACCGCGGCGCCGAAAGAGCGGATTTTTGCGAGCGGCGGAATCACGACCGGCGTCGAGGTTGCCAAGGCGCTTGCCCTCGGCGCGGATCTCGTCGGCATCGCCAGCGCGGCGACGCTCAATGCCTTTCCCCCAGATCCGCTGTGGCCCCAGACGCCCGAGCGTATCTCGCGGCATTGCCGCAGCGTGGTCGTGATCGCGCAGCGCATCCCGGCCGGCGCGTTCCGCTGCAAAACGAATATTCCCGTCCAGTACATGGACATGCTCGTGCTGCGCAAGATGGACAAGGTTTCCTATCGCCTCGCGCAGGACCTCGAGCAAGC
>JAFAXS010000130.1 GCA_019240755.1 Vulcanimicrobiota bacterium | reverse complement strand
AGCACGAAGCCCATCGCCGCGGCGGCGGCGAGAAACGGCAGCGCCAGCCCCAAGGAGTAAAAACTCAAGAGCACCACGGCCTGCGCGCTGTGCTGTTGCGACGCGATGGCGAGGATGCCGGCCAGTATGGGGCCGATGCACGGCGACCAACCGGCGGCGAATGCCATGCCGACGAGGCCGGAGGTCCAAACGTTCGCCCGATTCGAAACGAGATGAACGCGAGTATCGCGCAGCAACAGCGGAATGCGCAGCAGCCCCATCATGTGCAGACCGAGAACGACGACGATCACGCCGCCGACCTGCGCGATCAGCAAACGATTCGCGTCGAGCACGCCGCCCAGCGCGCTGGCGCTCAAGCCCAGCGCGACGAAGATCAGGCTGAAGCCTATGACAAATGCGAGCGCGTGAAACAGCGTGCGGCGCCGCGCCTCGACGTTCGTCTCCGCCCGCAAATCTTCCAGGCTCTCGCCGGTCAGCAGCGAGAGATATGCGGGCACGAGCGGAAGGACGCACGGCGATACGAAGGAAACGAGGCCCGCAAGGAAAGCGATGCCGGCGGTAATGTGCGTCGTCGTGGTCATGCGCTTTGAAGACTGTTAGGAATGCAACACTGGTTCACCTATCCGAACATTGACCCGGTCGCGATTCACTTAGGGCGGATCAGCGTCCACTGGTACGGCATTGCGTATTTAGTCGCATTTGTCTGCGTCTATCTGTGGATGAGCCGTCCGGCGGGACGCCGCCGCTTGGGCCTGACCCGCGAGCAAATTCAGGACTTTCTGTTTTACGCCCTGGTCGGCGTGCTCGTCGGTGGACGGACGTTCTTCGTGATCAACGACATCGTCAGCAAACACGATGCCTCGTTCTATCTCTCGAATCCGATCAATTTCATTGCGGTGTGGAACGGCGGCATGGCATTCCACGGCGGACTCGTCGGCGTGGTTGTCGCGATCTGGCTCTTCGTGCGCAAGCATCCCGGATTGAAGTACATCGTGGTCGGCGACGAAGTCGTGATGATGCTGCCCATCGGCATCGCGCTAGTGCGCCTCGTCAACTTCATCAACGACGAGCTGTGGGGCGACGTTTGCCGTCCCGACCATCCCTGGTGTCTGCGATTCCCGTCCGCGCCGGATCAAGGCGCGCTCTACCGGCATCCCTCGCAAATCTACGAAGCGATCCTCGACATTCTCACTCTCCCCATCCTGCTCGTCGTCTATCGCCTCAAGCCCAAAGACGGCGTGGTGGCCTGGACGTGGTTTACGCTCTACGGAATCACGCGCAGCGTCGCGGAGCTGTGGCGTCAGGCCGACTTCACGCTGATGGGCGTGACGGGAGGTCAGCTGTACGCGCTCCCGATGATCGCCATCGGCATTGTCGGCATCGTCTACTGCGCGACGCGGCCGGGCCCGCGCACGGAGGTGGGACCGGCGCTCGCGTCCTCTAAATGACCGGCGGTGCCGCGGAGCGCTATCGCGAGCTACGACGAGCCGTCGGCGAGGAAGCCCACCGCTGCGGACGCGACCCGTCGCAGATCGCGGTGGTCGGAATCGCCAAGGGACAGCCCAACGAAAACGTCGCCGCCGCGATAACGGCCGGCTTGGCGGACGTCGGTGAAAACTATCTGCAGGAGGCGCGCCGCAGGTTTCCCGCGCTGCCGGCGGTTCGCAAGCACTTCGTCGGCCACGTGCAGACGAACAAGGCCAGGGCCATTTCGGCGCTGTTCGACGTCGTCCAGAGCGTGGACCGGCTCGAGGCGGCGACCGCGCTCTCGAGAGCGGCGCAGATGCAAGAGAAGACGCTTGCGGTGCTGCTGCAGCTCAACGTTTCCCCGGCGGAGCGCTTCGGCTGCGCACCCGCGGACGCGCCGCGGCTTGCAGAAGCGCTGCGCCGCTTGCCCGGACTCGCGCTGCACGGCGTGATGGCCATCGGTCCGCTGACCGGCGAGCGCTCGGAAATCTCATCGGCGTTTGAGCTGGCCGCCAAGACGTTGGCCCGAATAGGTGGAAGTACGCTCTCAATGGGCATGTCGGGCGATTGGCGCGAAGCGGTACGAGCCGGCTCAACGATGCTCCGCATCGGAGAAGCACTCTTTGGCCACCGTCCGAGCAAGGGAGGCACTGGTGAGCGTCTTTAGCAAGATCGGATCGTTCTTTTCGATCCGCGACGATGAAGAAGAGTTTTACGGCGACGAGCTTTCGTCGCCGCGCGTCGTTCCGCTCAGCAGCGCGGGCCGCCGCGGCGGCACGCAAGTGAGCGTGTACTCTCCGCGCAGCTATCAAGACGTGGTCGAGATCGCGGACTCGCTGCGCAACCGTCAAGTCGTTATCGTGAACCTGCAGAATGCGGATCGGACGCTGCTGCAGCGGGTTGTAGACTTCACGTCCGGCGTAGCGTACACGATCGACGGCAAGATTCAAAAACTGGCTGAATCCATCTATCTGGTCGTCCCCGCCGGCGTCGTGGTCAATGCCGCGGGCTTGAAGGAATCGATGATGGCTGACGGCACCTTCGACTTCATGAACAATCGCCCGTAGGAAGCAAGACGATGGAAAAGATCACACCGGTTGACATTCAACACAAGAGTTTCAAGAAGGCCCTGCAAGGCTACGATCGCGCCGACGTTGATAAGTTTCTCGACGAGATCATCGAGACGCTCGAAGACGAAGCGCAGCAGCGAGCCGCGCTCGAGGCGGAGATTGCGGATCACAAAGAGCGCATCAGCCATTTCAAAGCGATGGAAGAGTCGCTGCAGAACACCCTCGTGCTGGCCCAGCGGACCGCCGACGAGGTGAAGGCGTCGGCGCACAAAGAGGCCGACCTCATTCGCGAACAGTCGCGTCTCGCCGGGGAGCGTGAGATCGCGGGCTACAACGAGCGAATCTCGGAAGTTCGCCTCGAGCAACAGCGCGCCGTCGAAGCCGCCGAGAAAGCGCGGAGCGAGCTGCGCAGCCTGCTGATGACGCACCTCGCGTTGCTGGAGCGAAGCGACGCATCCAAGGGCAATGGCGAGCCGCCGAGCCCGACGACGGTCGACAGCAACGCGATCGAAGAATCCCCGCCAAAAACGGAGACGACTCGCATCACGGTCTACTAGTCTCTCGTCCTTCGACGAGTTCCGGATGACGATGGTAGCAGTGTTGCCGGGGGACGGGATCGGCCCCGAGGTGACGCGCGCGGCGGTGCGCTTGTTGCAGGCGGTTCGTCCCGATGTCGAGTGCAGCGAGGCGATTGTCGGGGGCGCGGCATTGGAGCGCGGGCTCGCGCCGTTTCCGGCGCAGGCGCGCGAGCTGTGCGATAGCGCCGACGCGATTCTCTTCGGCAGCGTTGGGCTGCCGCAGTACGACGGCAAGCCGCTGGCGGAGCGCCCCGAGTATGCGCTGTTCGCGCTGCGCCGCGACTACGAGCTCTATGCGAACTTAAGGCCCGTGCGCGTGTTGCCGGGACTCGAACACGCATCATCGCTCAAGCCGGAGCTGGTGTGCGGGCTCGACCTGCTCGTCGTGCGCGAACTGACCGGCGGCATCTATTTCGGCGAGCCGAAAGAGCAGCGAACGGTTGACGGCGTGGAAGAGGCGGTCGACACGATGGTGTACCGGGCACCGGAGATCGAACGGATCGCGCGCGTGGCATTCGAATCGGCGTGCGGACGCCGCCGCAAAGTGACGTCGGTGGACAAGCAGAACATCTTGGAAACGTCGCGCTTATGGCGCCGCATCGTCAACGCCGTAGCGCCGGACTATCCCGACGTCCAGGTCGAACACTTGCTCGTAGATAACGCGGCGATGCAACTCGTCCGGCGGCCCGCGGAGTTCGACGTGATCGTCACGGAAAACATGTTCGGCGACATTCTCTCCGACGAGGCGGCGATTCTCACCGGTTCGATCGGGACGCTGCCGAGCGCGAGCCTCGGCACGCGAACCGTCGCGAACGGTAGATTCGGCCTCTACGAACCGATCGGCGGCACGGCGCCGGACATCGCCGGCAAGGACGTGGCGAATCCGACCGCGGCCATGCTATCCGCGGCGCTGCTGTTGCGGTACTCGCTCAGCGACGAGCCCAATGCGGCGCGCATCGAACGCGCCGTCGAACGGGCCTACGCCGACGGCGTGCGCACGGTCGAAATTTCACAGGATTCCGCGTCCGCGCTCACGACCCGCGAGTTTACGGACGCGGTTGCAGGGCGGCTGTAAGCTCATCCAGCCGGCGACGAAGCTCGCGCACTTCGATCGTGTCGAGCGCTTGTCCGACGCTGGTGGCTAAGGACGTCAATGCGTCGCGCTCGTCCGGGGCGTACGATTCGCCATCGCGCTTCCCCGCGCAGAGCAACGTCCCGATGAGCTCGCCGCGAACGATCATCGGAAAGGCCAGCTCTCCGGGCAGTGCCGATTGGGCCCTCGCGACGTCGACCACGATGCGGCGCGCGCGCATCGCGACGATCGCCGGATCGTTTTCGTCGACCGGCGGCGCCGCATCGAACGTAGATTGCGCCGCGCGGTAGCGGTTCGGCGGCCCGTACAGCCAGATGCCCGCAGCCCCTGCTCCCGTATGGCCCGTCACGGTCGCAACCGCGCGTTCCAGTAAGATGCCGGCATCGGTGACGTACGGCGCATCGTGCGCGAAGGCCCGGATCGCGGCCTCGGCGGCGTGACGCTGGCGAAAGAGCACGGCGTCGACGAAGCGATCGACGCGCTCGTGGATGTAGCGAACGGAAAATCCCACGATCAGCGCGACGGCAACGAGGAGCGTTCCGCTGGTTATTCGATTCGCTCGCTCGAAATAGGTGCTGACGAGCGTCTCGACGACCACAAAGATGCCCACAACGATCGCGGAAACGAGCGTATAAACCGCGGCCCGGTTCAGCACGAAACCGACGTCGATCACGCGGTGCCGCAGAATTACGTAGGCGAGCGCAAAGGGAAGCGCGATGACGGGAATCGTCGTGAGCTCGTCTACGATTTGATGGTAGCCCATGAGCGTCTGGAAGGTCGCATCGAGAAAGAGCACCGCGACGACCGCGCCGAGCATGAGCGAGACCCATCGCCGGCGCTCGCGTTCCTCTGCGGGTCCCTGCCGATACGCAACGATGAAGGTCGCGATCACCAGCGCCACTTCGGCGGCGAAGCATCCCCAGCTCACCGGCAGCGCGGCACGCCCGACCGCGGCGCTGCGCGAAACCAAATTGAATCCGATGGCCGCGATGGCAAAGACGATCGCAAGCGCGACGGCGATGCGTGCGAGCAAGCCGGGAACCGGACGCGCGTTGCCCGAGGGAAAGATCGCGGCGAACACGGCGACCGCCGCGATGCCGGCGACAAACAAGATCGGCGTGCCGATCTGCATCACAAAGAGCGAGAGCAGCGGCCAGGGCAGGATCCCGCTATCCAGGGCGAGCGCTAGGCCGAAGCACAGAAGGAACGTAAACAAGGCACGCGCGGCGCGATCGCCGGGACGCCGCCAGGCGAGCATCATCGCGACCAACAGAAACGCGAGCCGTACCGCCGTGATCCACCACGGGATGCCCGCCGGCGGCCTGCGACGGGCGACGAGGGTGACCTGCTGCGTGCCGTTGACGGTCAACGTCACGCGGTCGCCGGGCGTTGCGAAGACCGTCCGCGCAAACGACAGCGCCGCGGCCGGATACGTTATCGCATCGCCCGCGTGGATGCCGGCGCGCGCCGCGGGTGATCCCGGGGCGACCGACGCGGCGTGAATGGTCGATCGAACGAACGGTCCCTCCACGCTGCTAATTCCGAAGTCTTCCCGGCCCGGAAGCGATTGATGGTAGGCGACGAACGCGATCGCGGCCACGCTTAGCGCGAGCGCGAGAATTCGCCAGGAGGCCGCGCCCGTCATCGAAGCGCCCCGCTACACGCGGGTCGTTTCGTCGGCGACCTTGCGGCCGATGAAATCGATGAACCGAAGGTGCAAGCCGGCGTGCTCGCCGGGATGGTGACGCACCCACACGGCGCGCCAGCGCTCCAGCGCGTCGCGCTTGAGCGCGACGACCGCGTCGTCGTCCATCTCGATGTAGTGTTGGAGATCCAGGCTGACGACGAGCGTATCGTGCGGCTGCAAATCGAAACCTGAAACGACGTCGGGATACTGGCGTTTCAGCGCGCTCATGTCGGCGATCTCGGCGCCGGCGGTGCGTTCTTGCGACGAAGGCGAGCCGCAGGCCGCAACGAGCACGACAACGGCGATAGAGGTCGCTATCCGCACTGCGGTCATCGTGCGGCAACGATTCGGCCACCCGCAATCGCTACCATTGCGCCATGGACGGAATCGCCTGGGCCGCCAGCGCCATGGTCGCCGCGCGAACGCGGCTCGAGATCGCCACGGACAATCTCGCGAACTGCTCGACCGACGGTTTCCGTCGCGTCGTCGCGCGCGGCGTTCTCACCGCGCACGGGGTCTCGATCGCGCGCGCGACCGCTGCCGATTACGGCGCGTTGCGCCAGACCGGCCGCGACCTCGATCTGGCGATCTCCGGCGACGGCGCGTTTCGCGTCCGCGACGCCGCGGGCCGGATCGAGGAGACGCGCTCGGGGGCGTTCGTTCGCATGGCCGAGGGAACGCTCCGCGACGCCGCGGGGCGGACGCTGCTCGGCGTTCACGGCCCGCTGAAGGTCTCGCCGGGCGGCCGCGTTGACGCAGCCGCCCTCGGGCTGCCCGAGCGCAGCCGGGTGCGCAGAGGCTTTCTCGAGACGTCCGGCGTGGATGCGATCGCCCAAATGATCGACGTGCTCTGCGCGGAGCGCTCGTTCGAAAGCGCGCAAAAGGCCGTTGCGGCGATCGATTCCTCGCGTCAAAAATCTGCCGAAGCGGCCCGCGTCAAGTAACGGCGAAAGATGGATCGCGCGCTCTTTGCGGCCGCCAGCGGCATGGCGGCGCAGCAACGCAACCTCGATACGATCGCCGACAATCTCGCCAACGCGGGCGTCGTCGGATTCAAGGGTTCGGCGCAAACGTTCGCGGCGTTGATTGCGCCCGGCGGCCTCGGCCTTGGAACGGTGACGCTCGGCCCTCGCGTGCTCTTCGCGCAGGGCAAACTGGCAAATAGTCCCGGTCCGTTCAACGTCGCGATCGAGGGGCCGGGCTTCTTCACGCTGGTGGACGCCGCCGGGCACCTTCGATATACGCGCGACGGCCAGTTCTCGCGCGCCGCCGACGGCACGCTCCACAACGAGCAAGGTCTGCGTCTCGCCGGCGTGCGGATCCCAGCGGATGCGCTGTCGGTCACGGTGGCGGCCGACGGAGCCGTTCGCGCGACCTTTGCGCACGATACTCGCGTCCTGGCGAATCTGCGCCTCGCGGAATTTCCGGCACCCGAGCGCTTGCGTCCGCTCGGCGGTGCGCTGTTCGAAGCGACCAGCGAATGCGGCAAACCGCGTCAACTGACGCCGGGAAGCGACAACGGTCCAAAACTTCATTTTGGAATGCTCGAAGAGTCCAACGTCACGATCATCGACGCGATGATGCAGATTCTCACGGCGCAACGAGCGTACGAGGCCAACGCGAAAGGCGTGCAGGCGGCGGACGAGATGTTGCGGATTGCGAATAATCTGCAGCGAGGGTAGCAAAAGCTCGTCTTAGCTCAATAGAGTTCCTCATTCGTTGGAGACTCCGAGACCAAACCCGGTATGGATCGGGCGAGGCAGGTTCGAGGCAACCTTTTCGTCGACCCATGAAGAAAAGAGATCGCTGAACGCGCTTTTCGACGTTTCCCACCATTTGCGCGCTCCCTTGGAGCTGAGCACTGACAAAGC
This sequence comes from Vulcanimicrobiota bacterium, assembly GCA_019240755.1. Classification (GTDB taxonomy): domain Bacteria; phylum Vulcanimicrobiota; class Vulcanimicrobiia; order Vulcanimicrobiales; family Vulcanimicrobiaceae; genus Cybelea. Next base: position 3,910 of record JAFAXS010000130.1, on the reverse strand, counting down.
AGAGCGCTCAAAGCCCTCGATCAAATCCGGGTCGATGAAGCCCAAATGACGTTGGACGACAACCATTTCGACTCGGCGGTAAGCCATCATCATGAGGAATCCAAACCGGGCTCTTTCGGCAGCAGAAAGCTCATCAAGGCCGGATTGGGCCTTGATGAGCAATGGCGCCAGATCGGGGTGAGTAGCCAAGACTTCCATGGTCGATCCCATCGACGTACTGATTGCCACGAACGTCGAGGACTTCAGCGCAGAAGTGTTCTGTCGAAGTTGAAGAGCGAGGTAGATCAGCGTGACGCCAACCAACACTGCACCTACGACCTGACCGATCGCGCCGACCGCTTCCCAATTCATCCGAGCACCTCCAGATGCAGCCTTGCACGACTGCACCGTAAGAATACGTCCTAGCCGGTATCCGCGTATGGCTGTCGCTCTCGAACCGGTACCGAGCAGTTCCGTTTACTCCTTGGACGCTCCGCAAGCCAAAGGGTCGGTTTGGCCGAAAGCTCGTCGTCGGCTTTTTGTATGCACGCCCAAAGGCGTCCAGGCCGCAGATGAGATGCTGCGTATCGCCAACAACTTACAGCGTGGTTAACCTATTAATAGCGCGTTCTCCGGCTGACTTGGTGGCACGGCAGCGCCGAAGAATCTCTTCGACGGAGACCACGGCACCCGCGCACATCCCAGGGAGATCGAAGTAAATTCGTTCGCCTTGCATCTTTCCGCTCTTGAATGGGACGACGTTCACGAACGCGCAAGTAAATGTTCTGTGCGTCGGCTCGATGCCGAGCCATGCGCCGTTCATCGTAGCTTTAACCGTCCCCCAGGTCACAAAGACGTCCCTTCCGTAGGCCTCTCCGTCGGAAGTCGGTGACAAATCCGGAAACGTCGCAAATAGCGCTTCATACGATTTTCGCACGGCATCGCGACCTTCAGCCCGAGTACCGAGTGCGACGTTCTCTAGGAAGCAATCATCGTCAAATGTCGCAACAACAGCATCCAAATCACGCGCTTCCTCGACTTCGCGGTGTTCGAGATACAAACGTTTCATGTCGCTTTGATTCATAGTTTTCTCCTCTTAGCATCGGCTCAATTTAACGACTAAGGTTAACTAGCAACGCTCGTTTAGAGCCGCGTTCAACTGCGACCTCATTTTCGCCGAGCGCATCGATTATCGCCTGGATGCGCTTCGGGTTCGGGTGCACGAGAGTGAGTGAAACGAGCGTGAGCGACGGCCGCAGCAGGGTTGCCGGATTAGGAGTGCCGCCCCAGTCTATATAGAGCGGAAGAACGCCATCGCGCTTCGCAAATGGCGTTAGGTGCCAAGACATCAAACTCCCATCTGGCCTTTTTCGTGACATCGTGACGACGTTGCCAAGATCGTAGCCTGCTGCACGGGCAAGCTCTGCTGTTTCTTGCAATGGACGGTCTGCACGTGCGCACCAGGCGATGAACCGCGACGGCGATCGGCGTTCGAGCCGAAGAAAGCGTTTGGACGGGGGTACGGGCTCTTCGTCATCGATCGCGAGGATCTCCAAATACCCTTGTGCTCCCAGCCCGATAAATGCGTTTCGCGTGCCGAAGCCGGGATGCGGTCCCCCCGGCTCCGGCTCGATACCGTAGTCTGTAGCGAACTTCTGTATCCCGCGACCGAGGTCGGGGCTCGCGTAGATTATATGGTCGATCACGTAGTAGTCGCCTCTTTCATGTAACATCGACGTGACGATCCGGTCACATTCGGCTGCTATCGTCTTGGTATGCATAACCTTCTTCGCGGTAGAATCGCCGCCTGGCCTCATCTGCTTTTTATATGCACTCCCAAAGGCGTTCAGGCCGCCGACGAGATGCTGCGCATCGCGAACAACTTGCAGCGTGGATAGCAGTACGGCCATCCGTGCCGCCCAGATGTTTGAAGCCCTAATGCTCGCGCCGGTCCTACGACCGATGATCTCCGGCGCCGGACTGCTCGGCGATTACGAGCTCGATACGCTCGCGCGGGACATTGCCGAACGCGACGGTACCTTCGCGCGCCTCATCGCGGCCGGTCTCGCGCACCAATGAGCGAAGCTTGCGAACGCGACGACCGCGTGCACGAGCTGCTGCCGCTCGCGCGACGGCTGGCGCGGCGACTGAAACGGTTGGTGCCGCATTTCGACTTGGACGATTTGATGAGCGACGGATGCGTCGGCCTGCTGCGCGCCGTCGACTCGTTCGATCCGCACCGAGGGACGAAGCTGGAGGAGTACGCCCGTCGCCTGATCGTGGGAGCCATGCTCAACGGCGTTCGCCGGATGGACCCGGTGTCGGAGCGGGCGCGCCGCATCGTGCGCGACGGTGAAAATGAGCGGTATGCGCTCGCGGCGCAGCGGGGAGAGGTGCCGAGCACCGACGAGATGGAACGGCGCCGCCCGGGCTATCGCCGCGCAGTTGCGGCGGCCTATCGGGGGCAACCGCTCTCGCTCGATGCGCCGCTCCCCATCGGAGAGTCGCTCGCCGGAGACTGGCGGGAAGATCCCGCGCGCATCGTCGAGCAGCGCGCGGAACGCCGTCACCTCGACGCCTTGATCGACGGACTGCACCCACGCCAACGTCAGATCGTGCTGCTGCATTATTTCAACGAAACGTCGCTGCGAACGGTCAGCAAACGCCTCGCGATATCGCCGCAACGCGCGTCGCAGCTGCACTTGAGCGCGATCGCGAACCTCAAACGATTGGCGCAGAGTGCGGCGCGTTGAGCCGGAAGAGGGCGTCAGTTCTACAGCGCTACGGATGGAGCCCAGCCGCTCCGAGCCGATCGTGGCGGCCATTCCGGACGGCGAACTCGAGACCGCGCTGCTGCCGCATGACCATCCGCGGTGGGTCAAAGATGCCGTCGCGGTATCGCAACGCGCGCGCGAGATCATCGCGAAGCTGCGCCCGATCGTCATTCGCGTACTCTCGTTTTGGGATCATCGAGTACGCTCGATCGCGATCGGCGACTGCCGCGTAGACGTTGACGTCAGCGGCTGCTACCGGGTCTCGTAACGGTCGGATCGCGGCAGCGTTTCATGGATGAGCGCCCACGTGCGCCGCGATTGCGATCGCGACCGTTGCAATTCCGAAGAGCACGAAATAGGCGAGGCCTTGGGCGAAGAGCAGTACGTCAGAAATGTCACTGCGATTCCGATGCATTGTCACCTCCAGGGACAATGTTCGCACGCGATGCTGGTAAAGTACGTAAAGGAGCCTGTGACCCCGCTGAATTTTTAGGCTACGGTGATTCCTTTGCGGTAGTCGCCTGCACGAAGATGTTTTTGCCGGTCATCCGTTCGGGGATCGGCAAGCCCATGAGCGTCAAGAGCGTTGGCGCGACGTCGCCGAGCTTGCCGCCCTCATCGAACATTCCGCGAAGATCCTTTCCGATGAGGATGAACGGCACGGGGTTGGTCGTGTGCGCCGTGATGGGCTCTCCGTTCGCGTCGACCTCCTCTTCGGCGTTGCCGTGATCGGCGGTGATGGCGAGCAGCCCGCCGGCGTGGAGCGTCGCGTCCACGAGGCGTCCCAGCGACTCGTCCACGACCTCGACGCCTTCAATCGTCGGCTGCCACTTGCCCGTGTGGCCGACCATGTCGGGGTTCGCATAGTTCATGACGATTGCGTCGTACTTCTCGCCGCGGATCGCCGCGATCGCGGCATCGGTGATCTCGCGCGCGCGCATGGCCGGGGCGAGATCGTACGTAGCCACGGCGCGGTCCGACGGAATCAGGATGCGATCCTCGCCATCGAATTGATCCTCCCGTCCGCCGTTGAAGAAATACGTGACGTGGGCGTATTTTTCTGTCTCAGCGAGCCGCAGCTGGCGAAGACCCTCGTGGGCGACGATCTCTCCGAACGTGCCGTACTGCGGTCGTGGGCCGAACAGCACCGGATTGGT
>JAFAXS010000060.1 GCA_019240755.1 Vulcanimicrobiota bacterium | reverse complement strand
GCTGCATTCCGTTGCCGCCGAAACCGGAGAGCAGGTCGGAGCCGCCGACTTTGATCTCCCAGAGATAGCCGATGACGTTCAGCAGAATCAAGAACCGCGTGATCACGAGATCATCACCGTGCGCGCGAGCTCGAGCGAGATCGCGTGGCGTTCGCCGTCGACTTCGATCGTGAGCGGTCCACCCAACGGCGCCTTCTCCAGAACGTTCAGGCGCGCGCCCGGGCGAACGCCGACGCCGCCGAGGTAACGAAGAATCTCCGGCATCTGTTCGGTGACGCCCGACACGGTGACGCGCGTTCCCGGCTCGACTTGCGCGAGCGGAATTCCCGTCATCACCGGCTCGGTGAGATCTTTCGGCGGAATGGGATGGCCGTGCGGGCACGTCGTCGGATTTCCGAGCGTGGCGATCAGGCGCTCTTCGACGCGTTCGCTGATCGCGTGTTCCAGGATGCACGCTTCGGCATACACCTCGTCCCAGGGCATGTCGAGGATGTCGGTCAACAAGCGTTCCGCCAGACGATTGCGCCGCACCACGCCGACGGCCACTTCGAGTCCCTTGCGCGTCAGTTTGATGTCGCCGCGCACCTCGTGTTCGACGAAGCCCTCGCCGACGAGTTTCTTCAGCATGCCGGATACCGACGCGGGCGCGACGCCGAGCTCCGTGGCCAGCGCGGACGTGGTAACCCCGGGGCCTTCACGTTCGAGACGATAGATCGCCTTCAAATACATCTCGAACGATTCGGCAAAGTGAGAGTGTGAATGCCCCGGCATCTTCTCCCTTAACTTCGCGACCGAACTTCGAGTTCCGCAACAGCGGCGGCGAGGCGCGCTTCCATCGCCTGCTTTGCCGGCGGATCGGCGAACGACGCACCGATCGCGTTGCGGACGTAACGCTCGAGCGCGACCGCGCCGGCGACCGCTTCCACGAGCGCGTATTCTTCTTGGATAGACGTCCGGAAGATTGCGGGATCGTCGCCGTCGACCGTCACGATGCACCCGTGGCCATCCAACGTCACGTGCGGATGCGGATGGCCGGGCAGCGCCACGCCGGTCAGGCGATTCGACGTCGGACAAATCTCGAGCGGGATACCGCGACTCGCGAGCAGTTCTACGGTCGCGGCGTCTTCCAGCGAACGTACTCCGTGCCCGATGCGCTCGGTGCGCAGCAACTCCACCGCGTCGCGCACGCTCTGCGGACCGCCAGCCTCGCCCGCGTGGGCGACGCGGTGCAACCCCTGCGCGCGCGCATAGTCGAACGCGTCGACGAAGAGAGGGGCCGGAAAGCGCACCTCGTCGCCGCCGAGTGAAATGCCGATGACGTCGAGATCGGTCATCGCAGCGACCGCCTTCGCGGTGTCGAGCGCGCTCTCTGAGCCGAAGTTGCGCGTCAGGTCGGGCAGCAGTTTGAAGCTCGCGAGTGGTTGCGCGCGCCGCAGTTCCGCGACGATCGCCTCCATCGTCGCGCGAACGTCGAGCGCCGGGTTGAAGAACGTCCACACCGACGGCGAAACGAAGAGCTCGCCGTAGATTACGTTCTGCGCCAGCGCGTCTTCGACGAACTCGCGCGCCAGGCGCGCGTAGTCCTCGGGATCCTTCAGCGAGCGGTTGACCGCCGCAAAAAGCAGCAAGAACTCTTCGAAGTCGTTAAAGCGGTACGGGTGCTCTACGCCGTCGGGTTCGGCCGCTTTATCGGTGAATGCTGTCCCGACGTCCGTTCGTCCCGGACGGTAACGCAGCGGCACGTTGTGCTTGTGTGCGAGCTCGATGAACGTCGGCGCGCGCAAGCTTCCTTCGAGATGGCAATGAAGGTGGATCTTGGGAATGCGCTCCGCCAGCATGCCGATCGCCATGAGGTTGTTTTCGGAGCGGCAGGGGTGAAACCCGCGCCGTCGTAGTCTAGTTCTTCTTATCGCGGGGTGGAGCAGTCCGGTAGCTCGTCGGGCTCATAACCCGAAGGACGGTGGTTCAAATCCACCCCCCGCAACCAATTCGTCTTCGTGATTACGTTTAGGGCCATCACTCGAGCGGATTATGCGAGTCTGGTACGCTGGCGCAGCGCTCCGCATGTAGCGCGTTGGTTCGAGCCGTTGGACCTCGCGACCGCGGAAGCCAAGTATCAAGCGCGCATCGATGGCACATCGCCGACCCGCATGCATATCGTCGAAATCGACGGTGAAGACGCCGGATACTTGCAGCACTATCTCGTCCGTGATTATCCCGACTATCTGGCCGCGGTTGGCGAACCCAACGCGGCTGGAATCGATTTCTTGATCGGAGAGGATCGTTTCGTGGGCAAGGGCCTCGGGCCGCGAGTTATTCGAGCCTACATTCGGGACGTCGTCGTCCCGGCACATCGTAGCATCAGGAAGATCGTTTCCACGCCGGCCTTCGACAACGCACGCTCGATCCGCGCGCTCGAAAAAGCCGGCTTTTTGCAAAGGACGACGATCGACGTGGACGGTAAACCGGAGCGATTGTGCATTCTGCAGTTGAGCTAACCGCTGCTTAGCGAATTGCGGCGGCCTCCACGAGTCTGCCTCCGTCACGGAGCTCGAGTCGATCGAACGGCGTCGCGACCGAAGAGAAGAGCTCGCTGACTCGGCCCTTCGACTGCGTCGCGCCCAGATAAGCGCTTGCGCCATCGCGTAGAGCATAGACTCCGTAGGAATGTCGGCCGTCGACGATCACGTAGTACCAAGAGCGATCGCGCGCGTAGAGCACTTTGGCCGGCGGCCCGTTGCCGACGAACTGCGCGTGCGCGAAGTGGCTATGCAGCATCGCCACCGTGGCGACGTCGGTTTGAAGGCCGTGGCGCGGAACGAGCAGTCCGACGATCAGTGCGGCTGCCGCAGCAACGGGAATCCACCAGACCGGCACGCGACGACGCCCAAACGGCGCGACGTTCGACGGACGAAGCGATTGCACGGCATTGACGCGCTCGAGGGCGAGCACGGTCTCCTCCGCCTCGCCGACTCGTCGCAGGCACTCCGAGCACTGCGCGATGTGCGCCTCCACGGCGGCGTGCTCTTCCGCCGTGAGCGCACCGGCTGCATAGAGCTCGGCCGCGTCGCCGACGTGCGCGCCGAAGATCATGCCGGCTCTCCCACGACGAGCGTTCGGCGCAACGCCCGCAACGCTGCGCTGAGGCGCCCCTTCACGGTGCCGATCGGGATCGCCAGCTCCGTCGCGACCTCGCTTAGAGTCATTCCTTTGTAGTACGCCAGCTGTACCACGTCGGCTTGTCCCTCGGTGAGCTGTGCGAGCGCGCGCGCAACTCGCTCCCGTTCGATTGGATCTTCTTCCATCGTGTACCGGTCGTCAACGTCCAAATGCTGCTCCGTTTGGCGGCGCCGCCGTCCGGCACGCAGCGACGTGAGCGCCGCATTGCGGGCGCACGTCACGAGAAACGCCTCGAGCGCGCCCCGCGCCGGCGAATAGGAGTGCCCGCGCCGCCACAGGCCTTCAAACACCTCTTGTACGCACTCGCGTGCGGCGTCGGGATCGCGAAGAATACGGAGCGCCGTCGTCTGCATGCGTGCGCCGAAGGCCAGAAATGCCGCTTCGTACGCGGTCGCCTCACGGCGCGAGAACCGCTCTTCGAGCGAGCCATCGCGCACGCTACGTGGCCAGCGATCGATCCTCGAGTCGCGCGTTGCCGTCGTCAAATTCCACCGTGCGGTAGCCGATGGCGCGCAGCAAGTCGTCGTGAGGAAGCGTCACGGGACCTGGCTTCGGCGCCGTGCCGGGTTTTGGCTGCGGATACGCTGTTGCGGCGGCACTCGCGAAACGAATGTTCCCTTCCTCGTGCGTTACCACTTGATGGATGTGCCCGTTCAGAATCGTCACGCGCTCGAAGCGTTGCAATAGCGCGAGCGCCTTCGTGCCGTCGTCGGTCGTCCAGCCCCATTGCGGATAGAGCGCGTAGAGCGGCACGTGCGTAAACACGGCGACCGGCGTCGTGGACGGGACGGCCGAAAGGTCTCTCTCGAGCCACGCCAACTGCTCGCCGCCCAGCAACCCCATCTTCTCGAAGTTGAACACGTTCAACAGCACCACGTAATGGAGGCCGTTGGAATCCCACGACGCCCATCCGCCGGCCGTCGAATGCGGAATCCTGAAATTCAAAAGGTACGGCTTGAAGTCGTTCCCCACGACGTCGTGTTCTCCGGGAAGCGCGATCAGCGGCGCCCGCAGCTGCGAGAGAATCGCGCGAGCGTCGTCAAACTGTGCCGCGGTCGAGAGATGCGTGATGTCTCCCGTATGGACGACGAACGACGGCTGGCGCGGCAACGCGTTGATTGCATTTACCGCCATTTGCAGGGTCTGCTTCACGTCGGGATTGGCGGCCTGATGGAAGCCGATGTGGCTGTCGCTGATCTGCACGAACTCAACGGTGTCGTGCGAACCGGCGGCGACGGCGCGCCCCGTCAGGAGCCCGCCCGCCCCCAGCGTGTAGGCGATGCCGGCGCCCGTCCAGGCGACGTGTTCTAAGAAATCGCCGCGCCTCACGAGCCGCCTCCGTTCACCACGATCGTGCCCTTCATGAAAGGGTGAAGTTGGCAAAAATACGGGTACGTGCCGGGCTTCGTAAACGCGTGCCGCCAGACGCCGTTCGTATCGAGGCCCTTTGAATCGAAGCTGCCGTCGTTTGCCGTTACCGTATGTGCGTCGTCGTCATCGTTGGTGAACGTGACGGTCTGCCCGGCGCTGATCGTCAGCGTGTGCGGCTCGAACGCGTCGTTCTTTATGTGAACCGCCGGAGCGGTCGCCGACGACGCCGCGATCGGCAGCCCCAGCGCCGCGGCGAGCATCACGATGGATATGACTCTCATGCCCGCTATACGCCGCAGGCCGCACAACGGTTGGGGCCTACAGCGTGAGCCGGCCGCGGCCGACCTCGTAATCGGCCATGCCGTAGTAGACGTCGAACTCGAGCTCGCCTCGGCGATCGACTCCCGTCGGAAAGACCACGTGGCTCGTCGTGCCCCGGACCTCGCCGCGCACCTCCGGAACGAAGAGCGGCTGCGGAGAACGGTAAAGAATTCGGTCGAGCCGGTTGAGATCGTGCACGATGATGCCCGCGCTATAGCGCAACATTCCGTGATGGCGGCGATGGTCGAGCTCGTCCACCCCGTGAATGACCGATAGCCAGCCGTCTTCCGTGCGAACCGGCGGCGCGCCGGCGCCCGTCTTGATGAGTCCCCACTCGGCCGGCGGCAGCTTGACGCGGTGCGTCTCCATGACGGTGCAGATCGCCTCGAGGTCCTTGCGGACGGCTGCGAGCTCGACGTACCCGATTGCGACGCCTTCGCGCTGCGCGAGCGGCAGCGACTCGATCTCGTTCAGCGCCTCACTGGGATCGGACATCGAAAGCTGCAGCGTTGGACGGTGGTACAGGGCGAGCGCTTCGGCGCCGCTCGGCGACCGAACCGGTTCGGGAAAGAACGCCGCGTCTTTATCGGCGAAGGGCGCGTCGCTGCTCTGAAATTGAACGAGGCCGAGGCGCTGCCACTTCAAGCCGTCGCGCGAGACCGCGACGGCGACTTCGGGGCCGCGTGGGCCAAAAGCAACGTACGCCATCACGTAGCGGTCGATGACCTCGATAAAAGTGACGCGCGGATCTTCGCAGCCGTACCCGCCGGGCTCGTTCCGAATTTCGAACGGCGCTTCCGGCTCGAGCGCGTAGCCCTGTTGCTCGCACACGAGCGTGCCGTTGTCGCCCTCGCGCGTGCGAAAAGATCCGATGCGCGAGACGTTGCCGTCCGCAACCATCCGCGGATAGAGCTGCAGCGTCCCGTCGCGGAGGCGAGCGCAGGCCGGATTGAGAATTCCGAGTCGCTCGGCGTCCAAGCCGTCGGGCTTCAGCACGATGCCGGAGCGGTGAAACGTGGCGCGAGTGAAGTCAATCCGCATGCGCCGGTCGCTCAGCGGGAACGCTTCGCGAGCAATCCCGTTTCGTTGCCGACGCGTTCGAACGCCGCGAGCGCGCGATCCATCTCTTCCGTCGTGAGCGCCGCACTAATCTGTACCCGAATGCGTGCCGTGCCCTCCGGGACGACCGGGAAGCCGAAGCCCGTCACGAAGATGCCGGCCTTGAGTAACTTGTCGCTGATCTCGATCGCAAAGGCCGTCTCGCCAACGATGATCGGCACGATCGCGCTCTCCGTTTCGAGCGGCGCGTATCCGATGCGCTTCAGTCCCGCACGAAAGTACTCGGTCTTTTCGTGCAGCTGCGCCACGAGCGCCGGGTGGCCGTCGAGATAGTCGATCGCTTCCAGGGAACTGCAGGCGACGGTCGCGGGCAGCGCGTTGGAGAAAAGCTGCGGGCGCGAACGCTGGATGAGCGTGTCGATCAGCGCGTCGCTTCCTGCGACGAAACCGCCCGCAGCGCCACCGAGCGCCTTTCCCAGCGTCCCGGTAATGACGTCCACTTGTCCGGTTAAGCCGTAATGCTCGATCGTACCGCGCCCAGTCGCGCCCATGACGCCGGTGCCGTGCGAATCGTCCACCACGGTAATCGCACCATACCGCTTCGCCAGCGCGACGATCTCCGGCAACTTTGCGAGGTCGCCTTCCATCGAGAACACGCCGTCGGTCACGATCACGATCGGGAAACTACTGGCCGCGCTCTTCAGCTTCTCTTCCAGCTGCGCCATGTCGCTGTGCTTGTAGCGTTCGCGGCGTGCCTTCGAGGCGAGGCGGACGCCGTCTATAATTGATGCGTGGTTCAGCTCGTCCGAGATAATCGCCGACCCTTCGGCGCAGATCGTCGGAAAGAGACCGGTATTAGCGTTCCAGCAGGAAACGTACGTCAGCGCCGCCTCCGTTCCCAAGAACGACGCAATGCGCCGTTCCAAGCGCCGGTGAATGTCGAAGGTCCCGCAGATGAACCGCACGGACGCGGTGCCGGCACCGTATTTTTCGAGACCTTCCTTACCCGCCGCTATCACCTCGGGCCGATCGGCTAAGCCCAGGTAGTTGTTGCTGGAGAGCACGATCACGTCGCCGGCCTCTTCCATGTGCACCTCGGGCGCCATCGGTGTCGTGAGGTGCCGGAGATGTTTGTAGGTACCGGCCTGTTTGAGCGCGTCGAGATCGGTCCGGAGCTTCGCTTCGAATGCCTGGTTCATGCCGTCTTGTTCTCCCCTTTGAAGTCGAGGACGATTTTCGCCGCCTCACCATTGCGCATCAGCTCGAACGCCTTCTCAAATTGCGTGTACGGCAAGACGTGCGTGATGATCGATCCGAGATCCACGCGTCCGCTCTTAACCAGCGCCTCGGTTTGATACCAGGTCTCGAACATGCGGCGCCCGTTGATTCCCAGCACGGTGAGCCCCTTGAAGATGATGCGCTCTGCGAGGTTGAGGTTGACGTTATCGGAAGGAATGCCAAGGAGCGCGGCGGTGCCGCCGTTGCGCACCAGCTGCAAGCCGACGTCGATCGCCGCGCCGCTTCCCGACATCTCGAGCAGAACGTCAACGCCGTCTCCGTTCGTTCGAGCGCGAACTTGCTCGACGAGATCCGCCTGCGTCGCGGCAAATGCAGCGTCCGCGCCGAGACGCAGCGCGAGGTCGAGCTTGGCGGGGTTGACGTCGATGGCGTAGACCGACGTGGCGCCCGCGGCCCGCGCGACGGGAATTGCCATCAGGCCGATCGATCCAACGCCCGTGATCGCAACGGTCCTGACGCTGACACCGGCGGCCATGACCGTGTGCACCGCGTTGCCGAGAGGATCGAAGATTGCGGCAAACTCGTCGGGAACCGCCGGGTCGAGACGCCAGACGTTATACTCGGGAAGCGCAAGGTACTGCGCGAACGCGCCATCCCGGTCGACGCCGATGATCTGGACGCGCTCGCAGATGTGAGCCTGGCCCGTGCGGCAGAGCAGACACGTGCCGTCGGCGATGTGGCCTTCGCCTGAGACGCGTTCCCCCACGCGCACCGACTTGACGGCGTCGCCGATTGCCACGACGGTTCCCATAAACTCGTGCCCAACGATGAGGGGAGGCTTGATGCGCGCCTGCGCCCATGCGTCCCACGCATAGATGTGATGATCGGTCCCGCAGAGTCCCACCTTCTCGACGGCGATCAACACGTCGGTCGGACCAATTGCCGGCACCGGACGCTCCACGAGCGCGAAGCCGGGCTCGCGGCCCGGCTTGATCAATGCGCGCATCGCTACAGCCATGACGGCGCGGTATTTTGCCGGTGTGCGGGAAAACCCCGCGAGGGCTATCCGGCCCGCTGTTCGTCGGCGAAAACGGCGAGATCGTTCGGCGTGATGAAGATCTCTTCTCCCGTCCGCAGCTCGAGCTCGCGGAATCGCGCTTGGGACATCTCAACGTGCACCGGCGCACCCCATCCCGTCGAGGCGTCAACCTTCACCACCGGCCCGGCCGAGCTGATGTGTTTGATCGTCGCGCGGAAGTAGTTTGCGCCCGAGGGCTGCCGTCCAATTTCGAGGGAATGGGGTCGAACGAAGACGAGCTGGCCCGTCGCCTCCTGATTGATGTAGGCCGTTCCGTTGTCGATGCGGCCGTGGAACAGATTCACGTTGCCCAGGAAGTTATAGACGAACGAACTCGCGGGCCGGTTGTAGACGTCATCGGGTGCGCCAACCTGCTCGATGCGCCCGCCGTTGAGAATCGCAACTTGATCCGCGACTTCCAGCGCCTCTTCCTGGTCGTGCGTCACGAAGACGCTCGTCACGCCGACGTCGTCGTGCAACTGGCGCAACCAGCGGCGCAACTCGTAGCGCACCTTCGCATCCAGCGCGCCGAACGGTTCGTCCAAGAGCAGCACTCGCGGTTCGACGGCAAGCGCGCGGGCGAGCGCGACGCGTTGGCGCTGACCGCCGGAAAGTTGCGATGGGTAGCGCCCGGCCAGCGTGCGCAACTGGATCAGGTCGAGCAGTTCCTCAACCTGCGCGCGAATTGCACTCCGAGGCGGGCGGCTCGCCCGCGGACGGACCCGCAGACCGAAGGCGATGTTCTCGAAGACCGTCATGTGGCGAAAGAGCGCGTAGTGCTGGAAGACAAAGCCGACGCGGCGCTGCGCCACGGTCCGGTCGCTAAAGTCTTGACCGTCGAAATGAACGCTGCCGGAGTCGGCCAGCTCGAGGCCGGCGATGATCCGCAACAGCGTCGTCTTTCCCGACCCAGAGGGTCCGAGCAGCGCCACGAGGCGGCCGTGCGGGATGTCGAGATCGACGTTATCCAGCGCCGTAAAACGCCCGAACTTCTTGGTAATCTGCCGTATTGCAATGCTCACGTTACACGCGCGCCCCCCGTCGCGCAATCCGCCATTCAATCACACTTTTGACGACGAGCGTGGCCAGGGCCAGCAGCGCCAAGAGCGATGCGACGGCGAAAGCCGGAACGAACTGGTAGTCGTTGTACAGGATTTCGATCTGGAGCGGCATCGTATTCGTTAGGCCGGCCACGTGTCCGGAGACGACCGCGACGGCTCCGAACTCGCCCATCGCGCGAGCGTTGCACAAGATAACGCCATAGAGCAGCGCCCACTTGACGTTCGGAAGCGTCACCCGCAGAAAGGTTTGCCAACCGCCCGCGCCGAGCGTTAAGGCGGCTTCCTCCTCTTCGCTGCCCTGCGCCGCCATCGTCGGAAGCAGCTCTCGCGCAACGAATGGAACCGTCACGAAGACCGTCGCGAGGATGATGCCCGGAACCGCGAAGATGATGTGCACGTTGTGCGCCACGAGCCACGGCCCGAGCAACCCCTGCGCCCCGAAGAGCAAGACATATGTCAGCCCCGCGACGACGGGGGAGACCGAAAACGGCAAATCGATCAGCGCGATCAGGATGCCCTTGCCGACGAACTGAAACTTGCCGATGGCCCAGGCCGCGGCGATCCCAAAGATGAGATTCGCAGGCACGGCAACCGCCGCCGCGACGAGCGTCAGCCAAATCGCCGATAGCGTGTCGGGATTGGAGAACGTCGAGAAGAATGCGGCGACACCTTGGCCGAGCGCGACGGCAAACACGACCGCAAGCGGCGCTAACAGAAAGACGCTCAAAAAGACGACCGCGATCGCGATGAGAGTCCCTCGAATGAGCCGCGATTCGCCGACCGCCGGAGCCGACCGCAGGTGGAGCGTGCCGACCATCAGACGGGCACTCCTGCCGCTAGAGCCACCGGTTGTTCAACCGACATATTCTCCCGCTCGCTGTTCCAGCTCTGGAGCGCGTTGATGCCGAGCAGCATGACGAATGAAACGACCAGCATCACGACGGCAATCGCGGTGGCCCCGCTGTAATCGTACTCTTCCAGTTTGGTGACGATCAGCAGCGGCGCGATCTCGGTACGCATCGGCATGTTGCCGGCGATGAAAATGACCGACCCGTACTCGCCCACACCGCGGGCGAAGGCGAGCGCAAATCCCGTGAGCACCGCGGGTAAAATCGCGGGGAAAATCACGCGGCTAAACGTCTGCAACCGGCCCGCACCCAGACTGGCCGCCGCCTCTTCCAACTCGCGATCGAGATCCTCCAGCACGGGCTGAACCGTGCGCACCACAAAGGGTAATCCAATGAACGTCAAGGCGACGATGATGCCGAGGCGCGTAAAGGCCACGTGGATTCCCGCCGCGGTCAGCGGTGCGCCGAACCATCCGTGCGGCGCGTAGAGCGTCGTGAGCGCTATTCCGGCGACCGCCGTGGGCAGCGCGAACGGCAGGTCGACGAGCGAATCGAGCAGACGTTTGAACGGAAAGTCATACCGCACGAGGACCCATGCGACCAGCGTGCCGAGCACGAAGTTGAGCGTTGCGCCGATCAGCGAGGCGCCGAAACTCAACTCATATGAGGCGATGGCACGAGGCGATGCGCCAGCCCGCCAGAACTCGTGCCAGCCGATCTTCGACGCTTCCAAGAACGTCGCGGAGAGCGGAATCAGCACGATCAGGCAGAGGTAAAATAGCGTAAAGCCAAGGGTCAGCCCAAAGCCCGGTATGATGCTCCGTTTGCGAAGTCTCCGCAACACGCTGGACACGATGGTTAGAGGCTAATGCGGTTGATAGATTTGATCGAAGACGCCGCCATCGGCAAAATACTCCGCTTGCGCCTTATCCCAGCCACCGAACTCCTGCACGCTCACCATCCGCATGGCCGGAAACTGCCGCGCGTAGCGGCGCGCCACCGCCGCGTTATGCGGGCGGAAGTAGTGACGCGCGATGATCTCTTGCCCTGCCGGTGAGTAAAGGTAGTTCAAGTACGCCTGCGCGACGCGTCGCGTGCCCTTCTTGTCGACCACGCCGTCTACGAGCGCAACGGGCGGCTCCGCCAAAATGCTCAGCGACGGCCGAACGATCTCGAATCGTCCGGGGCCGATCTTGTTCACGGCCAAGAGCGCATCGTTCTCCCACGCGATCAGCACGTCGCCGATGCCGCGCTCGGTGAAGGTCGTCGTCGAGCCGCGCGCGCCGGAGTCGAGCACCGGCACGTTCTTGTAGATCGCCGTTACAAACGCGCGCGCGCTCGCGTCGCTGCCGCCGCGCTTGGAGCGCGCGTACGCCCACGCGGCCAAGAAGTTCCAGCGTGCGCCCCCGGAGGTCTTCGGATTCGGCGTGATCACAGAGATGCCGGGACGCGCGAGGTCGTCCCAATCGCGAACGCGCTTCGGATTGCCCTGGCGCACCAACAGCACTATCGTCGAGGTGTACGGCGTGCTGTTATACGGAAGGCGAGACTGCCATGTTTTCGGGATCAAACTGGTCCGTTGTGCGATCGCGTCGATGTCATAGGCAAGGCCCAGCGTGACGACGTCGGCTTGCAGCCCGTCGATCACCGCGCGGGCCTGTTTGCCGGATCCGCCATTGGACTGTTCGACGCGAACGGTCTGCCCCGTCTTAGCCTTCCAGTACCGCGCGAAAACGGCGTTGTAGTCGTCGTAGAGCTCGCGCGTCGGGTCGTACGAAACGTTCAGAATGCTTTGCGCGGGCCGGTTCTGAGCCCCGGCAGAAGCGCCGGAGCCCAGAACCATTGCAGCGACTAGGAGGACCGCGCCGCGGCGCGCGATTCGGAGTTTTCGCATCGGCTAGA
>JAFAXS010000037.1 GCA_019240755.1 Vulcanimicrobiota bacterium | reverse complement strand
GCGCGGCGTGCTCGGCTGCGGTAATCTCACGAAACTCTCCCGTTGAGAGCGTTCCCAGCTTCAAGGGTCCAAAACGCGTTCGCGTCAGCGCCAGCACCCGGTGACCCAGATGCTCGAACATGCGGCGGATCTGGCGATTGCGGCCCTCGTGAATCGTCACGTCCACGGTGCTGCGGCCCCCGCGCGCGGCGACGATCCGCACCTTCGCGGGTGCCGCGCGATACTCACCGAGGCGCAGGCCTTGCGTCAGGCGATGGACGTCTTGGGCGTTCAGGCGGCCGGCGAGCTCGGCGCGATAGGTCTTCTCGACGCCGAAGCGGGGATGCAGCAGCTGGTGGGCGAGCTCACCGTCATCGGTGAGCAGAAGCGCCCCGGCGGTGTCATAGTCCAAGCGTCCGACGGGGAAGAGACCGCCCGGGCCCTGCACGAGATCTGCGACCGTGCGACGTCCCTGCGGATCATGCATCGTCGTCACGACTCCGGCAGGCTTGTTCAGCAAGAGATAGGTTGCACGGGACGGCGGCTCAACGATCTGGCCCGCGACCTCGACGCGGTCGCCGGGCGCCACGCCGGTGCCGAACTCGCGCACGACGGTGCCGTTGACGCGCACGTTCCCCGCAGCGATCAGCGCGTCGGCCTGCCGCCGCGCCGCCACACCGGCTCGCGCTAAATACCTGTTCAGCCTCGTCTGTTCTACTTCTCTTTCAGAGTATTAGCGAAGAACGAGCAGCGTACGACGTAATGCTGAGGAGGCTCGTGACGGCGAGCGGAGGCAAGGATGCCGGGAGCGAGCCGCACGGCAGTAGGAGGCCCGCAAGGACGCGGGCCGACGAACGTCTCCGAAGCGTTATGTCGTACGCTGTGAGTCCCGAAGACTAATACTTGCCGTTCTCTTCGTAGCCGCGCGACATCGAGAGCGCTTCCTTGGTAACCGACTGCAGGAACTCTTCGTTCGTGCGCGTCTGCACCATCTTGTCGAGAATGATCTCGGTGATGTCGCCGGTGTTCAGCACGGCGGTTGCGCGCCGCAGCATCCAGACTTTGCGCATTTCGTCGGGCGAGAGCAGCAGCTCCTCGCGGCGCGTTCCCGAACGCTTGATGTCGATTGCGGGGAAGACTCGCGATTCCGCGAGCTTGCGCGTCAAGTTGAGCTCCATGTTACCGGTGCCCTTGAACTCTTCAAAGATAACGTCGTCCATCTTCGAGCCCGTTTCGATCAGCGCCGTGCCGATGATGGTCAGCGAGCCGCCGTGTTCGATCTTTCGGGCCGCGCCGAAGAACCGCTTCGGCTTGTGCAGCGACGCCGTATCGAGACCGCCGGAGAGCGTTCGCCCCGAGCTTTGCACGACTTGGTTGTACGCGCGTGCGAGCCGCGTGATCGAGTCGAGCAGGATCACGACGTCCTTGCCGAGCTCGACGAGGCGCTTGGCGCGCTCCATCGTCAGTTCGGCAACGGTGGTGTGGTTCTCGGGATGCTCGTCGAAGGTCGAGGCGACGACCTCGCCGTCGATCGTACGCTGCATGTCGGTGACCTCTTCCGGTCGCTCGTCCACGAGCAGCGCGATGATGTGCGCCTCGGGATGATTGATCGAGATGCCCTGCGCGATGTTCTTGAGCAGCGTCGTCTTGCCGGCCTTCGGCGGAGAGACAATCAGCGCGCGCTGTCCCTTGCCGATCGGTGAGAAGAGGTCGATGACGCGCGTCGAGAGCTGCGTCGAGCGGTTTTCGAGCTTGAACCGCTGCTCCGGAAAGATCGGCGTGCCCTTTTCGAATACCGCCCGCCCCCGGATCGCTTCAGGATCGAGTTCGTTGACCTTGTCGACCCGAATCAAACCGTAGTACTTCTCGCCCTCTTTAGGACGTCGGGCCTGGCCTTCAACCATGTCGCCGCGACGGAGCTCGAAGCGCCGAATCTGCGATTGACTTACGTAGATGTCGTCGTTGCCGATATAGTAACCGGCGCGCCGTAAGAAGCCGTAGCCCTCGGGCAGAATATCCAAAATCCCGCTCGCAACCTCGATGCCGGATCGCGCGATTTGCGTCTGCACCAGGAGGTTGACGATTTCATCTTTCTTGAGTTTTGCCGGCGTCGGGATCTCGATTTCGAGCTCCTTGGCGACGTCGAGCAACTCCGTCTTCGTCTTTTCCGCGAGCGAGGCGGCCGTCAGCAACGGCGGCGCCTCGACTTGCGGAAACTGTTCGTGATACGCGGGCGGATGTTGACCGAAGTGATGGCGCCTGCGCGAGCGGCGTCGGCGTCCGCCGCCTTGCTGCTGACGCATGTCGTTATTCAAACGATGGTCGTTGGTGGGGCGATGTTCGGTTTGCAGAAGAATTTCTCTCTGTTAATGCCGCGCACGTCAATCTTCGGCGCACTTCGGCGAGGCGAGGCTGCCATCGCAGTCAGACCGGTGACGCGAGCGAGGGGGTAAAATTGGTTGCCGCTGCAGTCAACAAGCGACCGCAACGCGACGCAGACACTATAGCATAGGCGCCGCTGCCCTTCAAGCCTCATTCAAGCGAGCGGGTCCGCTGACGTACGGATTTCCGGCCGCGAAGAAGCGCAGCGGCAGCGTCGCCGCCCGCGTCACGCCGATCCGCGGTCCGCGCCGCACGTCCAGGGATTCGCCGTTCCCGCGCGCCAGCCACAGTCGCTCGTCTCCCACGATGTCCACGCCGTCGAGGGTACGATCGATTGCGAACGCTTCGCACAGCCGGCCGGGGCCGCGACATAGTTCGCGAACCGACGCGACGGCTCGCCGCAACTGCATTAACGCGACCCCTTCCAGCGGTTCGAGCGCGCGGACGAGGACGCCGGCGCCTTCGCCGTCGCGCTCGCTGGAGACGTTGAAGCAAAACGCCGTGCCGTAGATCAGATAGACGTAGGCGCGATGCGGCGGCCCGAAAAGGCTTGCATTGCGCTTGGTCTTGCCGGCAAACGCGTGGCATGCCGGGTCGTCGGGAAGGTACGCCTCCGTTTCAACGATTCGGCCCGCCGTTCGCCCATCTACGCTCTCGCGCACGAGCGCGCATCCCAGCAGCGCTCGCGCAAGGCTCTCCGTTTCGATGGGAAGCGAACCCGGCGCAAGCCGGCGCAACCTCATGCGGCCAGGTTCAGCGCCGCTTCAGCTCGTGCCCTGTGCGTGAGATCGTCGGTGGATCCCGTGCGTATTTCGCACTTGGAAAATGCATTCAGTTCGCAACGCAGGCGAACGTAGGGAAGAGCAAGTT
>JAFAXS010000114.1 GCA_019240755.1 Vulcanimicrobiota bacterium | reverse complement strand
AACGCGTCCTGCGTGAGGTCGCGGGCGTCGGCGTCGTTGCGCGTTAGACGATAGGCGTAGTTATAGGCCGCCTTGCCGTAGCGCTCGATCGCGTCCTCCAGAAAGGCGTGCTGATCCACCGTCGCCTAGAGCTTGTCCTGAGTCCCTCGACTCCGCTCGGGATAAACTTCGTCGAAGGGCCAGAGGATTCGCGCGACGAGCCACAGCGCCGCGAACGCGCCAAGCGAGCAGAGCGCGAAGAGCCCCAGTTCCAGCAGCGCGACGCCGGCAGTTTGACTGCCCCCGCACAGCGCGACGGCGCCGGCGATCAGCGCCAGCTTGAAGCGCTCGAACGGATTGCTGCTCAGACCATCCGCCGCGCGAGCCGCCGCCAGCACCGCGCCGGGATCCCACGAGGCGTTCGCAATGACGTCGGCAACGCGGCCGTCGGGCGCCACGATGAAGAGTTTGTCGCCGTGCACGAAGTTCGCGGCGCTCACGCGCAGCGAGCTGATGCCGAACGCGTCGAGCAGCCGCGTGATCGTCGAGCCCGTTGCAGTCAGCAGCTTCCACTGCGCCGCATTGGCGCCGTAGGCGGTGCCGTACGCGCGCAGCTGCGCCGGCGAGTCGTACTGCGGATCGAGCGTTATCTCGAGCAGCGCGAACCGCCGCGGGTCGAGGTGCGCCTGTAGATAGGCAAACTTGCCGCTGATCGCGGGACACAGCGTTCGATCGGGGCAGCGCGTAAAGATGAATGACAGCAGCGCGGTCTTGCCGCGAAAGGTTCGATCGAGCTCGACGATCTGCTCGTTCTGATCCACGACCGTCGCGCCGGGCAGCGTGCTGCCGATCCGCACGGGCACCGCTCGCGCCGTCTCGGGCAAACCCGGCGTAAACGCACCCGCTGGGATCGCGCCGCGCAGCGTCGGCGGCGTCGTCGAGCCGTCCAGCAGCGCGTCGATCTCCGTTCCGGCAGGCAACGACCGTGCCGGCTGCACGCGATACCGTCGCGTCAGCGCCGGCAGCGTTGCCGTGACGGCGTCGGTGCGTACGATCGCGGACCGATCGGGCAGCGTCCCCACGATCAACCCGTGCACCGGAATGACGGCGAGGAGCGCCGCCAGGCGCGCGATCATCCGACGATCTCCCGCAGCGCGCGCGCCAGCGTCGCCGACGAATCGTCGTCGTCGTGGATGCTCGAGAGCCTGCCTTCGCGCGTGATGAAGAAGATTTGCGCGCTGTGCGCCACGTCGTACGCGTGCGACGTTTCTGCACGGCGATGCGTTGGTGCTGACCACACGTGATAGGCCGACTCGACCGCCGCGATCTGCGCGCGCGAGCCGGTCAACCCCACGATGCGGCTCTGCGTGAGGGGCGCGAAGCGCGCGACGAACGCGTGAAGCGCACGCGGCGTGTCGCGCGCGGGATCGACGGTGACAAACGCGATCTCGACGCCGCTTTCCCGGCGCCCTAAGGCGTGCGACAGACGGCTCAGGAGCGCGAGCGTCGCCGGACACGTATCGGCGCAGTGCGTGAAACCAAAGGTCAGCAGAACGGCCTTGTGCTGCGCCGCGAGCGTCCAGCTCCTCGCACCGTCGTCGAGCAGCGTAAAGTTCGGTGCGGCCGGAGCGGAGGCGCCGCACGAGGTGAGAAGCGCTGCCGCGAGCAGGATGGTACACCGAAGCACCCCGCTATTGTACCAGGGGTTCATGCCCGGCGCAGGCAACGAGTGGCGGCGATGGACGGGTTCGTTTTTGCCGGCCGCCTGATTCTGGGCGGCCTTCTCGTGGTCGCAGGGGGGTTGAAAGTCGGCCACGCCGGGGAGCTCGCTTCTGCGATCGCCGGGTTCCGGCTGCTTCCCGCAGGCGTCATCGGACCGCTCGCCTTGGCGCTGCCGTACGTCGAGATCCTGCTCGGACTTTATCTCGTCGCCGGACTCTTCACCCGCACCGTAGCGATCGTCATCGCTATTCAGTTCGCGCTCTACGGCGCCGCAATCGCATCGGCCGTGGTGCGCCACATTCCGGCCGCTTGCGGGTGCTTCGGCCCCAACGATACCAGCGTCGCCGATTGGCCGCACGCGGGCTTCGACTTCGCGCTCGCGGCGGCCGGCGCGTTGCTCGCGTGGGGCGCGCCTGGCGCCCTCGCGCTCGATCGCAGGTTGCGCAGCGCATGAATCGCCGCGCCGTCGGCCTCGTGACGATCGTCGCGGTCGCGGTGATCGTCGTCGCTGCTGCGGCCATGTATTTCTGGGGCCCGCGCAATCGCGCGCTCCAGAACGCGTCGCAGTCGCCGGTCATCGGCAAGGCGCAAGTCGGCCGGCCCGCACCGAACTTTGAAGTCGCCACGACCGCCGGCCTGTTCACGCTCTCCGCGGCGCGTAAGCCCGTGTTTCTCGAGGTCTTTGCAACGTGGTGTCCGCACTGCCAGCGCGAGACGGCCGTGATCAACCGGCTCTACCGGCGATACGGTTCGGCGGTCAACTTCGTCGGCGTGTCGGGCAGCGATACGGGCATGGACGGCTCCTCGCCGGCGTCGGAGAACGACGTGCTGAACTGGGTGCGCCGCTTCAACGCCGCTTATCCCGTCGCATACGATCCCCTGATGGCGGTTGCGAATCTTTACCTGCAAGGCGGCTTTCCGACGTACGCCATCATCGGCAGAGACAAGCGCGTCGCATATCTCAACAGCGGCGAGCTTTCCTACGGCGATCTTGCCGCCGCGCTGCGGCGCGTCCTCTAGTCGTTCGGCGGAAACGCGTAGTTCGGCGGAGGAACCGACGGCGTTCCGATCACCAGCACGATCTGCTGGTGCGCGCCGAGCGGAATCTGGTGCATGTCGCCGTCGTACTTTGAGCCGTTGACGTACGCGGTCACGTCGCCGACGAGGCCGGCCACGTCTTGGCGCTCTAGCGGCTGGCCCCAAATGTCGAACAGCATGCCGAGCGTGTATGGGCCGCCCTGTTTCGGCGAGATCTCCGGCGCTTCGAGGTGGATAATGCCGCTGCCGTCGTGCGTGTGAATCCAGTACAGGCAGCCGCCGCTGAGGCTGGGCGCGAACCCGATATACTGCGGTACCGCAATCTGTTTGCCGTTGTAAAAGATCGCGAGGTGGGTGTGGACGTGCAGCGTCGCGTACTCCTGCGAGCCGCAGTCGATGCCGTCGATCGTTTGACCGCGTCCGCCCTGCGCCGTGTCGGGATACTTCTGCTTGAAGTATTTCGTCCCCAGATTTTGCCCGTCGGTCAGTTGAATCGGCTTGCTCGACGCATTGGGTCCCGGCGTGGGCGTTGCATAGGCCTGCTCGACCGTGCGCTTCTGCCAGTAGTTGAAGATCACGAACGCCACGATCAGCGCGACGATCGCGATGCCCACGCCGATGTAGATCGGACGCATGGGATCGCGGCGCGGCGGCGGCGCTGCGCCTCCACGGGATTGGCGGCGGCGTTCCGCTCGGCTAGGTTGCGGCACTGAGTTCCTTTCTGAAAGCGGGCGGATCGTCGCACTCGAGCGGCTTCTGCGGCACGAGATAGTTCACCACGTAGTCGGTGACCGCGTCGGCCAGCGCGGTGACGGGGCGATCGTATCCCGTTGCGAAGAGCCGTTCCATTCGCGCGCACGTAAAGTACTGGTACTTGTCGCGCAGCGCCTCCGGCATCTCGATGAATTCGATCCGTTCGGGTAGCTTGAGCGCGCGAAAGATCGGGCGAACCAGATCCAGCCAGGTGTGCGCGCCGCCGGAGCCGACGTTGAAGATGCCGGTCGCGTCGTGTTGCGCTACGTGGAGCGTCATCTCGACGGCGTCTTTGACGTACAGAAAATCGCGCTGCTGTTCGCCGTCGCGATACTCGGGCCGGTAGCTCTTGAAGAGACGCACGCTTCCCGACGCGCGGATCTGACCGTACGCCTTGTGCACGAGGCTGCGCATCTCGCCCTTGTGCTCTTCGTTCGGCCCGAAAATGTTGAAGTACTTGAGCCCGCAGACGCGCCGGTCCATGCCGTTGCGCTCCGCGTAAAGATCGAAAAGATGCTTGGAGTAGGCATACCCGTTGAGTGGGCGCAGGTCGGCCAGCTCCATTTCGTCGGAGAGATTGCGCTCGAGCGCGCCATAGGTCGCCGCCGACGATGCGTAGACGAATCGAGCGTGCCGTTCCAGCGCCCAGTACGCGAGGTTCTTGGTGTATTGATAGTTGTTGCGTAGGAGGTAGGCCGCGTCACACTCGGTCGTCGAGGAGCAGGCGCCCAAGTGGAAGACCGTTCGCACGTCGCCGGCGTCGGCCGACTGCAGGCAACGGCTCTCGAAGTCGTCGGCGTCGAGATAATCGGCAAACCGCAGCGGAACGAGGTGCTTCCATTTCTCCGAGCGGTCGAGCCGGTCTACGACGAGAATGTTATCGAGGCCACGGCGGTTGAGTGCCCAAATAAGGGCGCTCCCGATGAGGCCGGCGCCGCCCGTAACGACAATTCTCCCACGGCTTAAGTCGTGCATCGCTCCAAGCACGCATTATCCCGCGATTTCCGCAGCGAGTCCTGCTTAGGGACGGCTTACTTGCACTCCCACGGTCAATGTGCGGGGAGGCGCGTAGTGATTGCCCTGCGCGTTGAGCAACGTCACGTAGTAGCGATCGTTGAAAAGGTTTTGCAGCGAAACCGTCAGCGCGATGTGGGGCGCGATGGCGATCCCTTTACCGACGCTGACGATCGTGTGCGGCGTCACCTCGCAGTAGCCCGGCGTGCCGGGCGGACAGATGGCCGACGAAAGTCCGCCGCCGTACTCGGCGTCGGCCGAAAACCAGCCGCCGCGCGGATCGTTGAGCAGTATGCCGCCTGCGGCGCTGTAGGCTTGGTTGTGGTCGGCCGGCGTGAAGTCGGTCGGCGAGCCGAAGCACGGCGCAAGCAGTTGCGTTTCGCAGCCCTTGTTCAGCGAGACCGTGTGCGCGATCGAAACGTACGCGCGCCCGTTACGCCGCAGCGGCACGACGTAGTCGAGCGCTTCTTGCGAGAGCCGGCCAAGTACGTAGTTGATGTCTTGATGCAAGAGGGTCACGCCCACTTGCGTGTCGTCGATCAGGTCGTTGGCGTTCTTTTGCCACACGCGGAATCCGAGCTCGCCGCCGCCGAGCGGCACGTGGCCGCCGAGCTCCAGTTGCGTATCGCGCTCCGGCTTGAGGTCGAACTGCGCGAGCGTCGGCTGCAGCGGAAGGTTGAGCAGCTGCGCCGCGCTCGGCGAGACGTTTTCGAGGGAAAACGGCTCGAAGAAACGCCCGACGTAGGCGTAGACGTTGGCGCGCTTGCCAAGGTAGCGCGTGAGTTTGAGGCGCGGACTGAATGCGCCGAATCCCTGCGCGAACTCCGTCGAGCGGATCGTGAAGAAGTCGTAACGCAAGCCGTAGTCGGCCTCCCAGCGATCGTCGATCCGCCAGCTGTCTTGCAGATACGACTGGTACGTGTTCCCCACGTTCGGCGCGTCGTCGACGACCGTGATCGGAGCGTCCGGCGTCTTCGGCGTCAAGACCGGCGCCAAGAAATTATTTGGTTGCAGGGTGATCGCATAGTCCTTCGCGATACGCGCGAGATCGTAGGCCACGCCGGCGCGTATTTCGTGTCGTCCGAGCTGCGATGAGTAATCCGCCTGCAGGATATAATCGGTCGCGGTGCGGCTATCGGTCAGCGAGTACGCGCACGTCGTGGGCGCGAAGTTACCGGTGTGCAACGCGTCGGCGCAATCGGTGGGCGTTCCTCCGTTGCCGAACGGCGGGGGCGTGACGTTGACCGCCTCACCGTAGATGAAGTCGTTTGCCGGATCGCCGAAGTCGCGTATGCGCGAAACTTTGAGCGCCGGCCCAAACGTGATTCCACCCGAATCGCCGAGCGAGTGCCGGAATTGGAGGCTGAAGAAGGTGTCTTCTTGCATCTCGTTGTCGTCGGTGTTCGCCGGTTCTCCGAAGCTGACGGCGTTGGGAATCTGATACGTGCCGTAGCTGTGCACGAAGGTGACGTTGGTGAAATCGTTTCCGCCCGCGGGAATCGCGACGTCCATATACTGGTTGGCGTTGCTCGCATTGTTGTGGGGCGAGTCGAAGTCCGGCGGATCGAGGCCGCGCGTGGTGTGCATGCCTCCCACCGAAAGCGAATATCCGCCGCCGCCGGCCAGCGGGGAATGGAAATCGAGTGTGGACTGTAGCGTTGTGTAGGATCCCATCGTAGACCTGTCGTCGAAACCCGGCGGTCCCGTACCGCTCTTGGTCGTCAGGTTCAGGATAGAGCCGAACTTCAGCCCGTACTGCGCGGGATAGGCGCCCTCGATCACGTCCACGTACGAAAGATCGTTCAGGTTGATCTCGCTGCCGATATCGCGATTGAGGCCTTGCGGAAGCGCGACGCCGTTGATCTGATAGTTGATGACGCCGTGGTCGCCGTTGATGTGGACCACGCCGTTGGCGCCCCGGACCGCGCCGGGAAGTTGAATCAACATCTCGGGAAAGCTGTTGTTATACGGTAGCCGCGTCAGGTCGGTGCCGTTCAGCGTTACGTCGCTGCCGCTGCCGCGCAGCGGGAGCGAACGCGAGACCGCAACCTCGCCGATCTGGCGCAGCCGTTCGAGCGAGAGGGAGATGTTCGCACCGTCGCTGCCCAGGTCCAGCCGCAGTTGCGCGCGCAGATCGTTCTTTTGCGCGTCAACGACATAGCTGCCGAGGGGAAGCGGCGGGAACACGAAGCGGCCTCGGCCGTCGGTGATCGCTCGGACCGCGACGTTATTACCGGACGCGATAACCGTGACTCCCGGCGCCGGCGCGGCGCCCACCGAGACCGTGCCCGTTAAGAATGCCGTCGCACCGGTCGCCTCAGCCCCCACCGGGAGCAACAGGGCGGCGGCGAAGAGGCTCGCCGTGATGCAACGCAACAGGAAGCGCATGAGGTTATTGATAATAACGTATCATTATCAAATGAGTCAATCCGTCCCCTCTGTATTGTCATGCTGAGCTCGTCGAAGCACGAAGGGCGCCGCCGGACAAAGCAACGCGACACGCTCGCGAAGATCCTCGAAGGCTCGGAGCGGCCGCTCAGCGTCGCCGAGTTACTGGAGGCTGCGTCCGAGCGGATCGACGGCCTCGGAGTCGCCACGGTCTATCGCACCGTCGCAGCGATGCTCGACGCCGGCGAGATCGAAAGCGTCGACATCCCGGGCGAGCCGACGCGCTACGAACGCTCGAACAAGGGACATCACCACCATTTTTCGTGCGAGCGTTGCGAGCGCGTGTTCGACCTCGCCGGCTGTCTGGAGAATCTGCGCAAGATGCTGCCGCCGAAGTTCCAGGTGCGCAGCCACTCGGTGGCGCTTTACGGGCTATGCGCCGCATGCGCGCGCCCCGCCAAATAATACCGCTCTCAAGCCTCCTCCCTGTTATGCCGGATCCTGGAGTTGGCATATTTGACTATTAGGTCATTTAATAGTAACCTGCAGGTCTATGGCAACGAAGACATGGCCGGCAAGCGAGGCCAAGGCACGTCTCTCCGATCTCTTGGACGCGGCGCTGCGCGGCGAGCCGCAAATTATAACGCGACGCGGCAACGAGGCGGTCGTCGTCGTTTCGGCGCAGACCTATCGCGCTAGGATCGAACGCAAGGGCGGGTCGCTTTCCGAATTCTTTGCGCGCTCGCCGCACCGTGAGGTTGAGATCGCTCCTCCTCGCGACCGCCGGGCTGGACGAGACGTCAAGCTGTGACTGGATTTTTGCTCGATACGAATGTCGTTTCCGACCTAAGAAAGCCGCGTCCGAATCGCGGTCTTGTGGCATGGATCGACGCTAGCGACGAAAACAAGCTTTTCCTGAGCGTCATCACGATGGGCGAGATCCGTGTCGGCATCGAGACGCAGACGAATCAGAAGAAGCGCTCCGACCTGGAGACGTGGCTCGTTTCGAGCCTGATGGTGCGCTTCGAGGGCCGCATCTTGCCTTTCGATTTGGGAGTCGCCGAGCGGTGGGGGAGGATCGAGGGGCGCGCTCGCTCGGGATCCGGCAAGCTACCGATCGTGGACAGCTTCATTGCCGCGACGGCGTTGCACCACGACCTCACTCTCGTGACGAATAACGAGTCGGATTTCGCGCGTACCGGCGCGGCAATTGTAAATCCCTGGAGCTGACGCTATAACTCGGTAGACCCTCACGTTTGAGCGCCTGCCGCAAAAAATTTTCTCGCCCGGACGAAGTCAGAGATGCCGAAAGAACACGATCGCCAGTACCGCAATTAATGCAGCCCCCTGCAGGCAGAGCACCGCAGTGGCCGGCCCCGGACGCTTCGGGACCCATTGCACGGCGAACACAAGAATAATGACGATCTGGAGCGGCATGAGTATCTGGAATAGGTGAGCCGCAGCGCCTTCGTCAGGTTGACGCACGAGCGTACCTTGGGCCAGTCCAACGAGCAACGCTATCAGGAATCCCGCCGAAATCAGCAGCGGCACGAAGCCGGCAGGGCGCCTCAGTAGATCGAGCATCCTTACTTTGTACCACAAAGTGAGGCCCTAGTCCTCTAGTATCCCCTCGCGTAACGAATCCGTCAGAATGGCGCGCCGATCTGCAATAGGAACGTTCTTCCGTTGGCGATCTGCGTGGTGTT
>JAFAXS010000077.1 GCA_019240755.1 Vulcanimicrobiota bacterium | reverse complement strand
AGCGACCAGTTCTTCCGCTTCATCACCGCGCTCGGTCCGCGCGGCACATTGTCCTTCGACTACGCCAATCAGTTCGCGCAGTTTCAGATTCCGATCAATACCGATCCGCACAACCCCTACGATCCGATCTTCACTCCGGCCGGTACCGACGACGTTCAGCGCGAGTACGACCGGTTTTCGAACCTGAACTTCACGCTGCAGTCGCGCGACGGCAACGGCGTCGTTGAAATCACGCCGTGGTGGCGTTCGACGCGCATCAATTACGACGGCGACCTGCCCAACGACGTGCTTGGAATTCAGCCGAACTTCGGGGGCTCCGGAGTGCTGCACAACGTGGGACTGCTCTCTAACACGTACGCGGCCTACGTGGGCCTGCGCGCTTCGGATTTTCGCGCGACGGAGAATCACGCGTGGAAGATCGGCCTGGACGTCAATCGCGAGAATCTGCTCGCGGGTCAGGCGTTCGGGTGCTATTACGCGCAGGGCTGCGGCGCGACTACGGGAACGCACGAGCAGCCGTACTACTTGTTCGCCAGCGCCGAACAGGCGCAGGCCGGCTCGCAGATCGGCATCTACGGTCAAGACAACTGGCGGCTATCCAAGAACGTGGAGTTCGACTACGGCCTCCGCTACGACCATTCGACCGGCTACACCAGCGGCTGGATGTTTAGCCCCCGCCTGGGCTTGAAGATTTGGGACGGCGGCAAGAACACGTTCCATGCCTTCTACGGCCGCTTCTATGCGGCACCGCTGCTGGAGGACGTGCGCCAAGACTGCGTCGTGCTCTCCGGTTGCACCGGAGTGCCGGTCTACGACCTGAAACCCGAACGCGATTCCTACTACGAGACCGGTTGGCAATACGCGTTCAATCCCTCGTTTACGGCGTCATTCAACATCTTTCGCCGCACCGCTGTGAACATTTTGGATACGACCGAACTGCTCAACACGCCGCTCTTCGCGGTCTTCAACAATGCCATCGGCATCGACAACGGCGCGGAGCTGCGGCTGCAGGATCGTACGCTCAACGGCGATTCGTGGTTCCTGAGCGCCACCTATTCCGGCTCGTATGCGGCCTGCATCTCGGGCGCCACGTTCCTCTTCCCGCCGAACGTTAACGCGGCAGGGGTGCCGTGCGTCGCGCAGCTCTCACCCGAAGATCACGACGCGACGGTCGTTTCGTCCGCGGCCTACACGTGGCGATACGGTGCGGGACGCCGATGGTTCACAACGCTCCAAGGCAACTACAGCAGCGGGTTCCCCGTGGCGTTTCAAAACGCCAATATCAACCTCTCGGGGCGACTGCCGGCCCACACCACGTTCGATCTGGCAGCGGGTCGCACGCTCGTGCCCGGCCGTTCCGGGCAGGACACCGGTCTGTCGCTGCAACTGATCGTGCAGAACCTACTGAACCATCAGTATCCGATCAAGGTGGCCAACGGGTTTAACACCACGCAGATCGCCAACGGAAGAACGTTCCTATTGCAGATCGGCGCGCCATTCTGACGGATTCGTTACGCGAGGGGATACTAGAGGACTAGGGCCTTACTTTGTGGTACAAAGTAGAGGATGCTCGATCTGCTGAGGCGCCCTGGCGGCTTCGTGCCGCTGCTGATCTCGGCGGGATTCCTGGTAGCGTTGCTCGTCGGGCTGGCGCAGGGTACGCTCGTGCGTCAGCCGGACGAAGACGCTGCGGCTCACCTATTCCAGATACTCATGCCGCTCCAAATCGTCATTATTCTTGTGTTCGCCGTGCAATGGGTCCCGAAGCGCCCGGGGCCGGCCACTGCGGTACTCTGCCTGCAGGGGGCTGCATTGGTTGCAGTACTTGCGATCGTTTTCTTTCGGCATCTCTAACTTCGTTCGGGTAGCTTACGTAGTGCCGCGCTTGGGCGCGCACGCGGCGCACAGGCCGTAGAGCGCGACCGAGTGGCTGCGCACTTGAAACTTCGGCGGCAGCATCTTGCGCAGGTTCTCCAGGCAGCCGGCGAGGTCGAACACGCGGTCGCACCGCTCGCAGGAAAAATGGTGGTGGTGGCCCTTGTTCGAGCGCTCGTAGCGCGTCGGCTCGCCCGGAAGGTCGACGCTTTCGATCTCTCCGGCATCGAGCATCGCTGCGACGGTGCGATAGACCGTCGCGACTCCGAGCCCGTCGATCCGCTCGGACGCAGCCTCCAGTAAGTCGGCGACGCTGAGCGGCCGCTCCGAGCCTTCGAGGATTTTCGCGAGCGTCTCGCGCTGCTTAGTACGGCGGCGCCCGTCGTGCTTCGACGAGCTCAGCATGACAATACAGAGGGCAGGGATTGACTCATTTGATAATGATACACTATTATCAATAACCTCATGCGCTTCCTGCTGCGTCGCATC
>JAFAXS010000036.1 GCA_019240755.1 Vulcanimicrobiota bacterium | reverse complement strand
GACGCGTGGCTCCGGGGCCGCAAATGAAGATACTCACCGCCGCGTTGAGCCTAGCAATCGCCGTAGCTCGCAACGTTACGGCGCCGCATGCCATGGTAGCGACGGCGCAGCATCTGGCGACGCAGGCCGGCATCGACGTGTTGCGCGCCGGCGGCAACGCGGTGGATGCGGCCGTCGCGGTCGGCTATGCACTCGCCGTCGTGGACCCGTGTTGCGGCAACGTCGGCGGCGGCGGCTTCATGCTCGTGCGCCTGCACGATGGGCGGGAGCGCTTCATAGACTTCCGCGAGCGTGCGCCGCTGCGCGCCACGCGCACGATGTACCTCGACGCGCGCGGAAACGTGCGAAAAGACGCGTCAACGAAGGGCTGGCTTTCCATCGCCGTGCCGGGAACGGTCGCGGGCTTGGAACGCGCGCGCGCGGAGTTCGGCACGCTGTCCCGCGGCCGGCTCATGGCGCCGGCGATTGCGCTCGCGCGCGACGGCTTTCTCTATACTGCGGCCGACGTGCCGGCATTCGGCAACTTCCCTCGCGCGGGCGATCGCTGGCGGCAGCCACAGCTCGCCGCAACGCTCGCGCTGATCGCCCGCGACGGCAGCGACGCCTTCTACCGTGGTCCGATCGCGCGCGGGATCGTCGCGGCGAGCGACGCGCACGGCGGCATTCTCACGCTGCAGGATTTCAGCGATTATCGCGTCGAGGAGAGCGCGCCGTTGCATTGCCGGTTCCACGGTTACGACATCGCTTCCGCGCCGCCGCCGAGCTCGGGCGGCGCGACGCTCTGCGAGATTCTCAACGTGATCGCGCCCTATCCGCTGCGGCAGTGGGGATGGCACGACGAGCGCGCGATCCACGTCGTCACGGAGGCGGAGCGCTTTGCGTATGCCGATCGCAACGCATATTTGGGCGATCCCGACTTCGTGCGCAATCCGGTCGCTGCGCTTCTCGCGCCGGCCTACGCGGCGGAGATCCGCAGGCGTATCGAAGCAAAACCCGTCACGCCGTCGGCCGAGGTGTCCCCGGGTCTCGGGGCACCCTCGAACGAAGGCGCCGAGACGACGGACTATTCGATCGTCGATCGCTGGGGCAACGCCGTTGCGGTGACGTACACGATCAACGATGCGTACGGCGCCGGCGTCATCGCGGGCGATGCGGGATTTTTTCTGAACGACGAGATGGACGACTTTACCTCCAAGCCCGGCGTCCCGAATCTCTACGGACTCGTGCAAGGCGCTCGAAACGCGATCGCTCCTCAAAAGCGGCCGCTCTCCTCGATGGCGCCGACGATCGTCACGCGCGACGGAGCGCTGCGCATGGTCACGGGCAGCCCCGGCGGCTCGCGCATCATCACCATCGTCCTCGAAACGATGCTGGATGCGCTGATCTACGGCATGACCGCGCAAGCCGCCGTGGATGCGCCGCGCACGCACATGCAGTGGCTTCCCGACGCGCTCGAATACGAGCCGCACGCGCTTTCCGCAAACGCGCTGCAACGGCTGCGCGCGATCGGCTATACGCTGCAAATGCGCGAAACGTGGGGCTCGGCGCAGGCGATCGTCGTGGATCCCGTCACCGGTTCGCTGCAGGGCGGCAGCGACCGCCGCACGCCGGCCGGCGCCGCGCTGGGCTATTAGCCGCTCGCAATCAGCGCGTCGTTACCCTTCCAATCCCGCTCGGGCCTAAGTCGGCCGTAAACCACATCTTTGAATCCGGCCCCGGCGTGATCTCATCGAGTTCCGGGAAGCTTCCGGGCACCTTGTAAAAGGTGGATCTGCCCTTCGTCGTCATGCGGCCGATTCCGGCGCGCCCCGAGTAATCCGTAAACCACAGCGCGCCGTCCGGACCGGTTGCAATCCCCGACGGGGCGGCATATTTGTACCCGGTCGGAAAGTCTTCGAACTTCCCCCCGGTGGTAATCCGGCCGATCGCGTTCGCGGAGTCCTCCGCAAACCACAGCGCCTTATCCGGTCCAACGCAAATGAACTTCGGGCCGTACCCAACGGTGAACGCCTTGTATTTGCCGTTCGTGGCCACGCGAATCACTTTGTTGGAGAAACGGGAGCCGCCGACGACGAACTGCGTCACCCACAAGTTACCGTCGGGGCCGCTGACGATTCCCTCGAGCTCCGCATTGCCGGGGGCGACGCTGAAGTGCGTCACCGCGCCCTGCGTCGTCATTCGCCCGACCGTACCGTTCGATTCGGCAATCCACAACGCGCCGTCGGGCCCGACGGTGATCCCGTGCGGATACGCCCCGCCGCTATCGCTGAAGAACGTCACCTTGCCGGCCGTCGTAATGCGCCCGATCTGCGGGTTTGATTCGTTCGTGGTAAACCACAGGTTCTTATCGGGGCCCGCAACGATGCCATCGGAAACCTCCATTCCCGCCGGCACCTGGAGCGTATACTTTCCGCGCTTCGTGATGCGTCCGATGAACGCGTTCCCCGAATCCGTAAACCACAGCGCGCCGTCGGGCCCGGCGGTGATGCCGGTCGGCACGGGATCGCCGAACGTGTCCGCAAAGAGCTTCACCCTCCCGCGTGCGTCGGGCGTCAACTGTGACACGCCGGTGTATATTGCTCGCGCCGGCACGGCACCGCCGTTCGACGAGCCGCACGCCGCCGCAGCCAACGCCCCAATCGCCGCAAAGGCGCGCGCCGCGCCGCCATTCACTACAGCCATCAGGCCGACGTTCTTTGAGTGCCGTGCGGTCTCCCAGCGCCGCCCTCGGCGCCTCCCTTCAGGATTGCGAGCCCTCCGTGTGGTAATCTAGTGGTCCCCACGGAGGGTCAAGGACGCCGGTGAAACGATGAGCATTCTTACAGCAGCGCTGCTGGCCATTGGCGTAGCGCAAGCGCCGGCGCCCGCGGCGTCTCCCACGCCGCCGCCCACGATCATCCGCATCAAATCCACGCCGTTTTGCCAAGCCTTCCGCGACAACATCCTCAACGCCGTCATTGGCTTGCGCTACAACGACCGAGTGATTGACGAGAGCAAGTCGACCCTCTCGAAGCTGGCCTTCGACAGCGTCGCAGAAGACCCGAGGGTCAGCACCGCCGGTCTGACGATGGATCAGTATCAGTTGGGCCAGCTCGTCCACCAAGTCGCACACAACTTGGTGCACATCTACGCGCTGCTGGACGATCCGAATCGCCTACCGAAAAACTCGCGAACCGATGCGGACCGCGACCTCGCCCAAATGCAGGCGTCGCTCCAATTCATCGCCGACGCGCAAGCGCGCTGGCTCAACGTTATCTCTGGAACGTACGAGAGCGCGGCCTTAAACGATTTGCTCTCGCGCGACAGCGGGATCGCGGTCGTTCTGCAGCGCGGCGGCACATCGAGCCAGCAGCGGAATCTCGGAGACCCCATCTTTCCATCGCCCGGCGATTCCCCACTCCCGGTCGCAGCCGCGCAGCCGGACGGGACGCTGATCGGATCGGCTCCGGCCGGACGCATGGCCACCGCGATAAGCACCGACAAGCACGACATGGGCGCCCTGCAAGATCTCGTGACGGGGGCGGTGATGCCCGGCGTCACGCGTTGCCGCGCGGAGTTGCAACCGCCGCACTAAAGCGGCGCCGCAGCGCGCTCCAGGGTGAGACCGGCGCCAATATAGTCTTCGCTACCCGAGCCCGTTGCAACCGCGGTTTCGAATTCGGCCAGCGCGCAATCCATCAGCGGCGCGTTTACCTTCAGCGAGTCTCTGGCCGCGCGCGCAAGGCGCAGGTCCTTCAGTAAGGCGTTGGCCGAGAAACGCGGCGCTGTATCGCGATCGAGGAGCTGTTGACGCTTGGTGGCGACGCGTTCGAGCATGTAAACGAGCGTGTCGATCGCGAGTTCCCGATCGACGCCGGCCTTTCCGAGGATGCCCAGCAGCTCGCCGATAGCGTCGGCGAGCACGCCCAGCATGCAATTGCTGGCGAGCTTGAGATATCCGCTCGCCCTCGGCGAACCGGTAAAGTGAACGGTGGCGCCCATATCGCCGAGCAGTTCGCGAGCGCGTTCAAAAGCGGCGCGGCTTCCTCCCGAGTACAGCGTCAACGTGCCCCTGCGCGCGGCGTCAACGCTGCCGATGACGGGACACGCGAGAAAGTCAACCTCTCGCTGCGTCGCCGCAGCTTCGAGCGTCTCGTACATCTGGGGCGATAGGGTCGATAGTTCGACCACGAGCTGACCTTTGCGGGCGGCCGGTATGATCCGGCCAAGCGAAATCTCTCGCGCCACTTCGTCGTCCCAGAGCGTTACAATCACGGCATCCACGTTCGTCACCAGCGATTCGATGTCGTCAAACGGCGTTGCGCCCGCAGAAAGGACGGCGCCCATCATTCCGCGATCGACGTTCCAAACCGACACGCGATAGCCGCGATCGAGCAGATTGCACGCCATCGCGCTTCCCATCTTGCCCGTGCCCACGATGCCGGCGTGTAGCGTCACGCTAGCGCCTCACAAACCCGGGATGACCCCAGGAACGAAGAATGCGATGCCCGCGAGCACGCCGAGCGCCACACCGACGGGCGCGACGATCCGGCGTCCCGCCGGCGTCGCCTTTTCAACGAACATGATCGCCGCGAGCGCGCCCATCCACGCTAAGTGCGCGACTCCGGCGGCAAACATCACCATCATGAGCGCCCAGCAACAGCCAAGGCAGTAGAGCGCGTGGCCGAAACCGAGGCGCAATCCGTTGAGGGCGCCGCGGCGATAGTGGCGCATCAGGTACATCGCCGGGTGACGGCACGCCCGCAGGCAGGCATCCTTGAGCGGCGTGAACTG
This sequence comes from Vulcanimicrobiota bacterium, assembly GCA_019240755.1. Taxonomy (GTDB): domain Bacteria; phylum Vulcanimicrobiota; class Vulcanimicrobiia; order Vulcanimicrobiales; family Vulcanimicrobiaceae; genus Cybelea. The sequence goes on along the minus strand of JAFAXS010000036.1, from coordinate 6,573 downwards.
ATAGAGCGCCGCGACAAGGAGCGTGGCGGCCGGTATCGCGCTAACGTGTGCAGCGAGCCACGGCCACGCGGCCACGATCCGATGCAGCTGCATGTCGCCGGTAAAGGCAGCGAGTGCAAAGGCCGACCACACCGCGAAGTAGCCGCACAAGAACGCGAGCAGCGCGAGCGTGAAGTCGGGAGCGCGTCCGGCGGTCGCCGCGTACAGGCGGATGAATCCCAGCGACGAGGGCAGCATCATTGCGGCGGTCATGAACTGCCATGCGCCCAGTACCGCGAGTGCGGCGAGCCAGTACGGCCGTCCGCTCTCATAGAGCGCGTTGTGGTGAAGCTGCGCTGCGTTGCCGCTCAGTTCCGCCCACGCGCAGGCCGCCCAGGCAGCCGCAATACAGCATGCAAGAATGCCGATCGTATTCAGGCGGTAACGGTGAGCGGCGTTCGCCGCCACTATCCTACGCCTCTAAGAGAAAGTCGCCTTGAATGGCGTTGCGATCTTTAAACGTCCACACCATGCCGTGTTCGGGAATGTTGACGACGTGCTCGGACGCCTTCGCGACGTATGCGGGCGCCCCGGGAATGGTACTGAAGAGGCTGTCGCGTAGCGTCGTCACCGCTCCATACGCGCTGCGGTACGGCGCCATGGTCGCGCGAAGCTTGTCGGCGATGGCGAGCGTCCCTTCTCCGGCTTTGAGGTTGTGTTCGATCGGCGCCGTCTCGATTGCAACGTCTTCGCCGACCAAGCCGTTGAGGTCGGCTAACGGTCCGCCCAAGCGTCCGTGCCACGCGTCGAGAATCGCGGCTTTCTGCTCGTCGGTTGCGCTCGCGTCCACGTAGCTGACTCGCTTCCAGCTCTGCGGCGTGAGAACGTTTCCCGGAATCTTCACGACTTGAACGTAGTTGAGGCCGCTGACGTCGACGCCCTTGATCTCTCCCTTGTCGATGTGATACGCCAGGAACGCGTCGCACGAGCCGCCGTCGGGATCTTCTCCGATCCAGCACCGGCAGAGGGTTCTGCACGAACACGCTTCCAAGAGCGTGCCCTGCAACGCGTAAACCTTCGAGGACGCCTTCGGGACAGGCTGAGTCTGCGTCATAGTATGGTCCCTCCTCAGGGCCGGGAGACTTCCAGAACGCGGGCCGCCCTTCCCTGGACGCATCCGTGCCCCGCCGGGCGCGGTTCTGCGGTGCGGAGGTTGACGATGCGAGTTTTTGTGATCGGTGCGACCGGCTACGTCGGCTCGGCCGTGGTCGCGGCGCTGCGCAAACGGGGCGACGCAGTTGTCCGCTCGGCGCGAACGGAGGATGCTGCGAAAAAGCTCCGCGACAGCGGCGCAGAGGCCGCGGTCTGCGATATCACGGCGCCCGAATCGCTCAGGGCTCCCGCGCAAAGCTGCGACGCGGTGGTCTACGCGGTGCAGTACAACGGCGCCGACGTCGCGGCGGTCGAGAGCGCGGCGCTCGGCGAACTCGCAAAATCGCTGGCTGGCAGCGGCAAGGCGCTGCTGTATACGAGCGGCTACTGGGTGTACGGCAATACGGGGGATCGCGTCGCGGACGAAGATTCACCGCTCGATCCGATCGCGCTGATCGCGTATCGCCCCGGCCTCGAACGCATCGTGCTCGACGGCGCGCAACGCAACGTGCGCGCGATCGTCATACGGCCCGGCGTCGTGTACGGCAAGGGCGCCGGCATTCCGGCGATGTGGGTGCAGTCGTCAAAGGAAGAAGGCGCGGCGCGCTTCGTCGGCGAGGGACGCAACCGCTGGGCGATGATCCATCGCGACGATTTGGCGCAGTTGTACGTCCTTGCGCTCGAGCGCGCCGCACCCAGCGCGATCTACAACGCCGGCGACGAGACGTCGTTCACCGTTTGCGAAATGGCCGAAGCGGCCAGCGTCGGAGCTGGCGCGAGCGGCACGGTACGCTCGTGGCCGCTCGAGGAGGCGCGCGCGACGCTCGGTGCGTTCGCCGACGCGCTAACGGTGGATTCGCGCATCACCGCGCAACGCGCGCGCAAGGATCTCGGCTGGGCGCCGCGCCCGACGACGATCCTCGACGATCTCAAAAACGGCTATTCCTGAAGAATCTTTAAACGGCGCGCGCGCGTCGCTTATACTTTTTTTACTTGTGCCGCGTACGATCGGCTGAACCTTTCAGTCATCCACGAGGGAGAATACACGGTACATGCTTGGAAAGACATTCGGAATGCCGGCGCTGGTCGCGGCGATGGCGCTCGCCGCCTGCAGCGGAGGCGGCTCCGGCGCAGGTGGCCTCTACGGCGGACCTCCGCCCACGAAACCGCCGTCGTCAAACACGCCGATTCAGGAGATGGTCGCCGGCCGGCCGGGATTTGTGAATCCGGCGAATCATCGAACGCTCTACTTCTTGTCTTCCGACACGCCGGCCGGCGGCACGTGCACGGGCGGCTGTCTCTCGGTCTGGCCGCCGATAGCGCCCAGCTCGGGAGCTCGCGCGCAGAACGGTTTCACCATCATCACGCGTTCGGACGGCACCGGCAAGCAATGGGCGCACGCGGGTCATCCGCTCTACATGTTCTCCGGCGACACCGGGCCGGATCAGGCGAACGGCGAGGGCATTCCATTCGCCGGGGGAACCTGGCACGTCGCGCGCCCCTAGCCCGTTACGATCCCTCGAGATCGATTACGGCAATCCGGTTGGAAGAGTCGATCGTGAAAGCCGCCGTCACGTTGCCGCGCGCAAAGCGCATGAGATACGTATAAACGCGCCCTTTGCGCGCGCTGCTGTTCCCTTTGAACACGACGGCCTGCAACGCACCGAGTCCCGCCAAATCGGCAGCCAGTCCCCTCCAAACGGCGTCGGGCATCTGCTTTGAATATTTGGGCGTTAACTGCGAGCGATCGATCCGCCCTTGCAGCACCAGGCCGAGGATCCGCTTAAAGCGCGCGCTCTGCGCGCCATTTTCACCAGGCGCCGGTTCGTCGTATGCCAGTGCGACGAACTTTGGCCGGCGATACGTTGCCGCGCACCGGTTCAGCTCCAACCCTGCGGCCGAACGGGCGCGTACGAACTTTACCATGGCGGCATCCACGCACGGGGGCAAGTCGCTGTCGTGAGACGCACCGGGAACGAGCATGATGCGCGCGTTGGGTAAGTAGGGGAGCGCCGCGCGCGCGTACTCCGGCGGCGTCGCGGGGTCGTCACCGCCGGAAACCATCAGAATCGGGGCGTCGCTGCGGACGGGCTCGACAAAACTCGCGGGCGCCGGATTCACGTTCCAGAGCGTGCACGCGCGCTGTTGCGCCCGCACGCGAGCGTCGCCCTCGAAGGTACCGGCGCTGTCACGCGCGACGTCCGCGTCGCTGATGAACGGAATGTCCTCGGCGCAGGTCACCGACAGGTTGAGCCCGTCGGCCTGAAGGTCCGAGAAAAGTTGCGACATCTGGCTCGCCATCTCGCCCAGCGGCGTATAGTCGCCGCGATATGCGCGCTCGATCGTGACGGGAATGAACGCAGCGGCCCCCGGGAAGTACATCGTGTGACGGATCGTCTCCGCGAACACTTCTTTGCTGAGCGCAACGCGTTGCAGACGATGCGTCACGGAGTTGCGCACGGCGAAGGCCACCGGCGCGGCATCGAACCGCCGCACCACGGCCGCAAAGTGTTCGGAAAAGTGGGGGAAGTGCGCGGAGCACGTTCGATCGGAGCGGCAGGCCGCTTCGAGATGCTCGATGGCCGCTTGCGCGCCGCGCGCCATCGGCAGCGGGATGATAAAGAAGTGGGGCGGCCCGACCCCTTCGAGAAAGACGCTCTCGACGCTGTCCGGATGGCGACGCGCGAAGTCTAGGTAAAACGCCGTGCCGTACGAGCCGCCGAACAGCACGAGCTTCGGATAGCCGAGCGCGGCGCGTACGTCGTCGAGGTCGTCGGCCGCAATGCTCGTCGTATAGAGGCTCAAATCCGCGTGCGCGGCGAGCTGGTCGCGACACGAGCGAACCAACGCATCGGGCCAAAGCTGCTTGAAATACAGTTCCGGATGGGCGGCAGGCGCGAAGTCGCAGTTCTGCGGAGCGGACTTTCCGGTGCCTCGGTTGTCGACGAGCAGCAAGTCGTAGGTGTCGCGAAGGGTAGCAAGCGCTCCGGTAGTCGCATCGGCAAAGTCGGCCGCATTATCGGTCGCCGCGGCGCCCGGGCCGCCGGGATTAAACGCGATCGCGCGATGCGACGGGTGCTTCGCCTGAATGTCGATGAAGCCGATGTCGATCGTGCGGCCGCTGCGCGCGGCGCGATTCTCGAAGACGGTGAGCGTTCCGCAGGTGGCCGCGGCATGCGATTGGCCGATCCGGCATGGCGCGCTCTTCAGTGCCGCCGGAGACGGTGCAGGACTGGCCGTCGGCGCGGCGCCGGCGGAATCCGCAAAGCACGCACATGCAAAAGTGAAGGCTGCTACGCTGCGGAGATGATTCATTTCCGCAGTGGTGAGGGGCCGGCATCGACCGAATCCAACTGCAATGCGTCAGCCAAAAATGCGCGCACTTCTTCCGCATGCCGGCTGTAGAGAATCACGTGCATCCCGTTAATCATAGCCGCCCACGTTCTCCCGTTAGCTCGACCTGCCTTTCACCGGTGGCCGCGCGTACGAAAATTGGGCGCGCTCCCAACCGCCGGCACTGAAGCACAGTCCATAGACCGCATCCAAAAACTCGCGCAACCCCGTTGCCGGATCCGCGGACTGCCGCACGGCCTCATACGGCAACACCCACTCGTGCAGATTCTTCGACCAAGACGCCTCGGAAGGCCCGATCGGGAGCGACTCCGCGTCGGGCGGCTCCGGAACGATGTAGCCGTAGAAGAACGGCGCGACCTGCGCGTCCCCGAAATACAGCCCGACGTTCATCAGCTCCGCATCGAGGTCGTACTTCATGATGTAGCCGCGATCCGTTGGCGCAGCGATGCGCCGCCCGCTGAACAACAGCAGCGCGAGGTCGAAGGCGCCCCACCAAAACTGCAAGCCCTCACGTCCGAAGAAATGCTGCCGCCATTCATCGAACACGCCCGCCACCGCGGTGGACGCCTCAAACCAGCGCCGCACGGCCTGCGGCTCGTATTCAGCCGACCTGCGGTCCGCGTCGAGCGGCGTGGTATCGGGAACCTCCTGAGGTATGGAGCTGATCGAGCAATCGATCCCGAGCGACGACAGCGCGCCCCGAAGATCGCCGTATACCTCTGCAACGCTCCGAACCGGCAGCAGAGGGACCGCGGCGCGCTCCCCGTTGCTCCGCGACACCACGATGGCCGAATCGAAAATGTCGATCGCCACGTCGAACGACGTTCCTCGCCAGGGAACTGTGCCCGTCGTCAGGCCTCGCGGCGAAAGGTGCAGCGCGGTAAACATCCAGTTCGGTTGGACGGGCGCCACCGCCAACTTGATCTTGCCGAGCATCTGCGCGTACATGTGTAGGCTGCGCTTCGTCGCAGCCCAGCGCGAAACGTGAACGTCGGGCCACATGCTACGGCGCTGCTACGAGGCCGGTGATTTTCGTGACGAATGCCGGATCGAACGAGGCTCCGGGAATGCGGATCTTCCACGTCCGGCTCGCGGTATCGGCGCCGGGCTCCAAGCGTCCCAAGTTTCCAAGCATCGCGGCAGAATACACGAAGGCCGCTCCTGCTCCTGTTTTGCCATTATCCGCGTTGAGAATCGTCACGTTCGGCGCCACGGTCGGAAAATACGGATTCTGCGTCCTCGTGACCGTGATGGTGTAGGGCGGATAGAGCACTTTATCCGACGCGTTACGCAATCGCGCGGGAACGCTAAGCGTGTGCGAGCGTTGGTCCCATGCCCCAACGCCGAACTCCATGCCGGTCAGCGCCGTCACGTCGCGGCTCGTCAAGTGGTCCGGCGCAGCAGCCGGCGCGCCCGGCCCCACCGTCGCGCTCCATACTTGATTCACTCCGTTCCGCGCGTCGATCCAAATGGGATGAAACGCGCCGTCGCGGTCGGCATCGAGCCCCATGTAGTCGCCGCGCGACGGCCAACGGATGAGCGGCGACGTCAGCCCCACCCACATCCCCATCGTATCCGGAAACGCTTGCGCAAAATAACCGTCGCCTCCCGCCGGGTAGAGCGGCGCAGGACCGGTGGAAATCCGCACCGGCGTGGAAAACGTGTCGCCGCCGTCGCGGGAAATCGCAAACATCTCGGCCATCGTGTTGCGTGAAGGCGCCGCGCCGTACCAGCTCACGCCGATGGCGCCCGTCGCATTCACTGCGAGCGACGGTTGATACTGCGACTCTCCAGGGCTCCCCGAGCCGGCTAAAATCACCCGCGGCGCGGTCCACTGTCGCCCCCTATCGTCCGACCGGGCAAACAGTAACCGCGACGATCCCGTTCGCAGGTCGCTCCACACGGCGTATACGCGCAGCCCACGGCCGGCCGGCGCGGCGCCGGCACCCAACTGCGGAACGGAATCCTCGTCGAACGCATAGTTGCCCGCGCGCACGTGCGCTCGCAGCTGCTGCAGGCCAAAGACGACCCGCGTCCCGATCGTTGCGGGCGCAGAGAACGTTCGTCCGCCGTCGCGCGATGCGCTCA
>JAFAXS010000126.1 GCA_019240755.1 Vulcanimicrobiota bacterium | reverse complement strand
GCTCGGCACGCCCTTGAGATACCAGATGTGGCTGACCGGCGTCGCGAGCTCGATGTGGCCCATGCGCTCGCGGCGCACCTTGGCGCGCGTGATCTCGACGCCGCAGCGGTCGCAGATCATCCCCTTGAAGCGAATGCGCTTGTACTTACCGCAGTGGCACTCCCAGTCTTTGGTCGGACCGAAGATCTTCTCGCAAAAGAGGCCGTCGCGCTCGGGCTTGAGCGTACGATAGTTGATCGTCTCGGGCTTCTTGACTTCTCCGAACGACCACGCGCGAATTTGCTCGGGCGACGCGAGGCCGATGCGCATTGCGTCGAAGTTGTTGACGTCAATCAGGTTCAAGAGGAAGGGACTCCGCTATAGGCCCCCGTGGCCGCCGCTTGCGCAGGGAAGTCGCGTCTCGCGTTGTCGCGCGAGGGTTCCCACCGCCGCCGCTGGCCGGGGCACAGACGGTTATTTTACCACGGCGCGTGCGAGCGTCAAGCGACCAGGCGGCGGCGATTTTTCCACAGCAACCGTGGGTATCTCAAGAGCATGAATGTAGGAATAGTCGGTTCCGACGAGCGCGCTCAGGCCATCGGGAGGCTCTTCAAGGGCGGGGGTCACACCGTGATTTTCGGCGACCCCTGCTCGGAGGATGCCGCCGAGAGGGCAGCGGCCGCGGTCAAAGCCGAGAGCGATCTTCCTTATAATGAGGCGATAAAGTCCGAGGTCCTGGTCTTCACGATCGGCGACGAGCAGCTCGACCGGGCAATCACCGCGATCGGTTCGGGGTCCGAGGCGGTATTCGTGGATGCGATCGAAGGCGAGCATGGCGGCGACGACACGAGCGGCGCAGAATGCCTCGCGCTCAAACTCAACACGCATCGGGTGGTTCGTGCCTTAATCAACATCCCACAGTCCGGTTCGAACATCGAGATCTGCGGCGACGATCCCCAAGCCAAGACCGTCGTGCAAGAGCTTTTCGAATCGTGCGGCTGCACGACCACCGATCGCGGACCACTCTCGCAGGCCTCGCAAATAGAGGCGCCCGCCACCGCGTAAGAAAGAGGGGCGACTCTCGTCGCCCCTCGGTTTTACCGCTTACTTCGATTTACGCTTGCGTGACGGCACTTTCGCGCCGGAGCGCCGCGCCTCGCTCAACCCGATCGCGATGGCTTGTTTGCGGCTCTTCACCTTCTTGCCGGATCGTCCGGATTTGAGCTTGCCATGTTTCATCTCGTGCATGGCGCGTTCGACCTTGCGCTGCGATTTCGGCCCGTATTTGCGGCCGCCACGCTTCTTGCGCCCGCCGCTCTTTTTGTGCGAGCTGCTCTTCTTGCGAGAGCTGCTGCCCTTCTTTCGTCCCGAGCTCTTCTTTCGTCCCGAGCTCTTCTTGCGCGAACTGCTCTTTCGCCTCGAAGTGCTCTTCCGCGACGAGGTCTTCTTGCGGCTTTGCTTGCGCGAACCGCCTTTTTTCCGACCGCTCGACTTTTTCCGTGGCATGGTGTATTACACCCGTGCTCCGCGCCCGGTCAGCAGGTTGATGATCACGAGCACGATTACGACCACGAGAATAATGTGGATCAGACCGCCGCCGAAGTGCAGCAAAAATCCGAGCAGCCACAGTATGAACAGGATGACAATGATCGTCCAAAGGATTCCTAGCACACTCGCTCCTCTCTGAAAGTGAGTCCGGGCTACTCGTCCCGGACGAACTTGGTCATATGACCCTCAGGATCGTAGAGAAACTTGATTCCGCTGTCCTCGAAGATCTCGAAGAACCGCTCCCACCCGAGGCGCTCGAGGTGCTCCTCGGGCTTGCCGAAGTCAATGCGAAGCATTCCATCGGTCCCCCGACTTGCGCCGGGTGGCCACCCTTCGACTCCACCCACTTGCGGATTTCGTCGTGATCGGTCGTTGAACGTGCGGTTGCCAAGTATGCCCTCCTGAGGTTGCTTAGCAGGTATACTTCCCCGTTTCCGGCGTTTCGACGCATCTTTTCCTTAAAAAGTGGCGACAAAAACGCCGTGCAGGGGCAACGTCGCGCGATGCCGAGAACCCCTTTGCCGTGCCGGAACGCGTACTTTACGGAGGCTACGATGCGGGCTACCCTTCGCTGGAGGCGTCGTGGCCGTAAAGACCGCAGGCTCCGAACGCGACCTGAATAGCCTGCGCTTCTTGGCGCGCATCACGAAGTCGCTGTTCGAAGCGCCGGAACCCAATGCGATGCTGCAGCGGCTCGTCGAAACGCTGGCCGACGTCGCGTTCGACCAGGTCTCGGCGCTGCGTTTCGATCGCCGCGACGTCCATCGGGTTGCCGTCGCCGGAGATGACTCGATCGCGCTCGAGCCGCAGGTGCAGGCCGAGATCGTCGCGTCCGCACAAGAGCGTCGCGCGGTCGCGCTCGATTCGCTGACGCACTCGTGGATCACTGCGCCGCTGTTCTTGCACGACGCTCCCTACGCCGTCATCGTCTGCGCGGGCTCGGCCGGCGCCTTCGCGAGCACCGATCTGGAGCTCTTTGAAGAGCTCGGGCAAAGCGCGTCGTTGGCGCTCGCCTATGCCGACAGTTACGCGCGCGAGCAGCGCCTCGCGCAGACCCTGCAGAAGGCGACGCTGCCGACGCGCCTCGCGGTCGTTTCGGGTGCGTCGTTGAGCGTCGTCTATCGCCCGGCCGCAATCGGTGTGCAAGTCGGCGGCGACTGGTACGACTCTTACGACCTCGAGGACAATCGCGTGTTGTTGACGATCGGCGACGTCACCGGTCATGGGCTCCAGGCCTCGATCGTCATGGGCAAGTTGCGCCACGCCATCAACGTCGTCGCGATGTACGAGCACGATCCGGTGCGGATCTTGGATACAGCCGAACGCATCGTGCTGCGCCGCTACCCCGACTCGGTCGCGACGGCCTTCATCGCTATCCTGGATGCGGCCGCGGGCACGATTACGTACGCCAACGCCGGCCATCCGTACCCAATCGTCCGCCTCCCCGACGGTTCGCTGCGCGAATTACGAGCCGACGGACTCCCGATCGGCCTGCGCTCCCTGGCACCGTCCGCGGAGAGCGTCACCGAACCGCTCGGGGGCGCGGATCTGCTCGCGTTCTATACCGACGGCTTGACGGAGGCGCAGCGCGATCCGATCGCCGGCGAAGAGCGCTTACATCGCGCGTTGCAGACCCAAACGGCGCTCTGCGTCTCCAACGTCGCCGAGTTCCTCGAAGACTTTTGCCTGCAAGGCCCCTCACCCGACGACATCGCGATCATGTGCCTCAACTTCAAGCATTATCGTCGCTGGACGTTCGATTCGTCCGACGGTCATTCGGCGCGCCGTGCGCGCCACGAGCTCGTCGACGAGCTTTCTTCCTGCGTGACGCCCGACAGCGACGTCAAGGGCGCCGAGATCATCTTCGGCGAGCTCGCCGCCAATGCGGCGAAACATGCTGCCGGACGCGTGGATGTCGCCCTAGAATGGTCCGACGATGCGCCGGTGCTGCATTTCATCGATCGTGGCGGCGGTTGCGCCATGATCGCGCCGCCGCATCCGAGCGAGCTCACCGAGCATGGCCGCGGATTTTGGCTATTGCATCGCCTCGGCGGCCAGATCAACATCGACGTGCTGCCGGGCTTCGGCTGTCAGATTAGCGTCGGGCTCCCCGTGGTAAGAAGGCGGATGTAGGAGGAGGAGGAAGCACATGTCAATTGCGCGAGTCACCGAGATTTCTTCAACGTCGTCCAGCGGTTTCGAAGACGCCATCCGCCAAGGAATCGCTCGCGCGGCCAAGACGCTGCGCGGCGTCACCAGTGCGTGGGTGAAAGATCAGAACGTCATGATCGACGACGGCAACATCCAGGAATACCGCGTCAACTTGCTGATAACGTTCTTGCTCGACGAATAAACCGCCTCACGTGTTTTCGCCGTCGTCTTTGAGATAGAGCGTCCACGGCTTGTACGAATGGTGATCCGGCGGGAACGTCTCGCCCGCCGCGAAATGCCGGCGCACGCCGCACTCCGAACACTCGTACTCACCGCCAACCGTCACGGGATCGCCACCATTGCCGAAAATTTCCGCCATGCGATGCATATACCCTAAGACTGGATAAGGAATCCGATCCCGGCGACCGTGACGATCGCGACGACGGCCCACCCGGCCCCCACGAGCCACGGTGAAGCCCGCGCGCCGCGCATCGTGGACCGGTCGCGCACGAGCAGCACCATGAGCACTAGCGTGAGCGGCGTCGCCAATCCGCCCGCGATTGATGCGATGAAGAGCAACGTCACGGTGGGGACGTGCAGAAAGCACAGCGCCGCCGCGACCGCCAGCGATCCGTAGATCACCGCATAGTGACGCGGAGCCTTGCGCGGCGTATCGTCGAGCGACCCCTGCCATGCGAGCGTCTCGCACATCGCGTTGGCGGTGCCCGCCGCGAGCACCGGCACCGCGAGTATCGCCGAGCCGAAGAGGCCGATGGCGAAGACGATCGGCGCGTAGCGGCCGGCAAACGGCGCTAACGCGCGCGCGGCATCCTGCGCGGTCTCGATCGGACGATGGTGCACGCCCAGCGTGGCGGCCGTAGCGATCAAGATGAACCACAGGATGACGAACGTGAAGAGAATTCCGGGAATCGTCGCGAGCTCCGCTGTGAGCAACCGGCGGCGCGGCGGGCGGTCCTTCGCCACTTCGACCGTCTGCCAGAAGTAGGCATAGGCGGTCAACAGCGTCCCGAAGAGCGCGAGTATCGTTTGGGTCGTCGCTTTTTTCCCATCGAAATTCGGGATGAAGCCGTGCGCCACCGCCGCCCAATCCGGGTGCGCCATCACGGCTGCGGCGGTGTAGGCCAGAAAGGCCAACGGTAAAATCGCAAAAATTTTGCGCGTCTTGTCGAAGTTCTCCCACGAAAGCATGCACGCAATCACGATGGCCAGCGGTATCGCCCAGATCTGCTCGCGCACGCCGGTCATCAGCTTCAACGCCGCGGTCCCCGCTTGGAGGTCGGCGCCGAGCGTGATCACGTTAACGGCGACGATTGCACTCAACGAAATCCACGCGAGCGCGGGACCGTAGCGCCGGCGTACCGCGCTTTGCAGGCCTCGATGGGATGCGCCGGCCAGGCGTGTCGCGAGCATCTGCACGACGACCAGCATCGGAATGATCAGCAGCAACACCCACTCCAACCCGAAGATCGTCAGAGCGCCCGCGACCGCAATCGTTCCAACGGTCGTCGGATCGTTATCGGCCGCGGCCGAAACGAGTCCCGAAACGAGCGCGGTGATCGCCACGGTACGTGAGCGCCGCTTGCGACCCATGGCGCGGCCTATACCCACTTTTCAATGCGGTTCGATGACGCCGCACGGGGTATGCTAATGCAAATGTTTGCGTGGTTCGTGGCGACGGCGATCGCTGCATCGGCGGCGGCAACGCCCTCACCGGCGCCGACGCCGTCGGATCCCTGCGGCGGTCCGGGGCGGCTCCTCGCAACGGCAAATCGGCCGACGATCGGCTACAGCACCTGTGCGGTGAAGCGCGGCACCGCCGTTTTCGAGCTCGGCTATCAAAACCAGGTTCAGGGAACGCCCGCAAAAGGGGCCGTGGTGAGTCAAGTCCCGCAGGCGTTCACGAGAATCGGGGCAGCGAACCGGTTCGAGCTCGACGTCATCGGCCCAAACTACGAGGGCGTGCGCGCCTACGCGCCGGAGCGCTCGAGCGCCGTTGAACACGGCGTCACCGATTCGGGCCTGGGCTTCAAATACGAGCTTCCGCCCTCGGGTAAGTGGTCCGTCGCGTTCGACGGGCTGTACACCGGCCCCAACGGATCGCCGTTTCTGACGGCGGGCAACGCGACGCTGACCGGCAACCTCGACGCGTCCTTCGCAATGAGTCCCGCTACGGCCATCGGCACGACGATCGCAGTTTCGGCGACCGGTGGTTACAGCGGCCTTGCGCATGCGCGATACGGCGTCACGACGCCGTCCCTCGTCGTTACGACGCAGATTCCGAACTACTATCAGTTTTACGCGGAATACGTCCTCTCGAGCAAGATATCGCCCACCGACGGCGCTCGCGCCTTCACCGACTTCGGCGTACAAAAGCTTTTGGGAACGCGAACGGAGCTTGACCTGGAGTACGGTCACGCGTTCACCGGCATCGCGTCGCTGAAGTTCGACTACGTTGGATTCGGCACCGTGATCGAGCTTTGGTAGACCGCGCCGTTGGGTATGCTGAAGTCACATGGAATCTGCGGCCGACTATCTGCCTAAGAACTTATCGCTGACCAGCCTGCGCACCGCCGCCGCGGGTTGCCACGGCTGCGATCTCTATAAGTACGCAACGCGGACGGTTTTCGGCGAAGGCCGCGCCCGCGCCCGGCTGCTGCTCGTCGGGGAGCAGCCGGGCGACAGCGAAGATCGCGCGGGGCGGCCGTTCGTCGGTCCGGCGGGACGCATTCTGCATCAAGGGCTGGAGGCAGCCGGAATCGCGCCGCGCGACATCTACGTCACCAACGCGGTGAAGCATTTCAAATTCATCGAGCGCGGCAAGCGCCGCATCCACAACAAGCCGAAAACGATCGAAATTCGCGCGTGCAAACCGTGGCTCGAAGCCGAGCTCGAAGTCGTTCGTCCCGAGTTGATCGTGGCGCTGGGCGCGACTGCGGCGCAGTCGTTGCTGGGCTCGACGTTTCGCCTGCTGGTCAGTCGCGGCCGCGTGATCGCGCAGCCGGGCCTCCGCGCGCCGGTCGTTCCTACCATTCACCCCTCGGCCGTACTACGCGCACCCGATTCAGAAACGCGCCACGCCGAGATGCGAAAGTTTATCGCGGACCTTCGCATCGCTGCAAAAGCGCTCGCCACGGGGCTTCCGCCGGCCGCATGACTCGCAACCTGCACGAGGTTCGCGACGGCTTTACCGTCCTCGAAAACGCCGAGGAGCTGCAGAGCGCGGCCATGGTGCTCGCGCCGGGCGAGGCGAGCGGACCGCTGAGCAACGAGCATGGCGACAGCGAACAGGCGCTGTTCGTAGCCGAAGGCGAGCTAGAGGCGCAGGTCGGGGAGCGAAAGTT